>JAKBCP010000059.1 GCA_021807645.1 bacterium | reverse complement strand
CGAGGCGCAACACCCGCGCCACCCGTAGGTGCTCGGCCTCATCGAGGAGGCTCGCGATGCGGTCGAGTTCCTTCGTGCGTCCGATCAGCGTTCCCACGGGGGAGCGATACGCGAAAAACCAGGGGTTTTCCCGGAGGCGCGGGCACGGCGTCGGGGGCTATCGTAGAGGCATGGAGGATTTCAGCATGTATGCACTCGCCACCGAGGCTGTTCAACCGAGCAACCCTACGCTTACCGCAGCCGGCGGGCAACCCGAGATTCCCTACTGCTTCGTCCTCGACGACGACTATCGAGTGGTGATGGCCGGGCCTGCGAATGCCGTCGATCCCTTCGGCTCGCTCTACGGCGACGATGCCGCCGCCGATGCGCTCCCCGGCCCCATCGACCGGGCGGTTCGCGCGATGACCTCGAACTGGCGCGCCACCCGCACCGCGGGCTCCAACGCCGCCGTCGTCAGCGGATTCCGCGTGATCGTCGCGCCGCTCAACGGCGAGAGCGGTCGCCGCATGGCGGTCTTCGTCGAACGGCACGTCTAAGGAGCGCGTTCGAGGGCGAACGCTCTTAACGTCCCAGGAACGATGCATGCTCGCGCGAACGGGCGCACGCATGCGTCTACCCTTCGCTCTTTTCTCGCTGCTCGGCGCCGTGCTTTTCCTTGCTGCCGCGCCCTCGCCGAAACCCTCGCCGAAACCTGAACGCACGCCGCACCTGAGCAGCAACGTCGTACCGATCTCTTACGATATTCTCATAGGTACTCCAAAAATCAGCCGTCGAGGCGGAACAGCGGTAATAATCGGTCGCATCGATGTCGGCGTGCATCGACCGACGGGCGCAAGCGTACTCAACGCGTTCTCACGGATCGTCATTCTCCATGCAACCATCGACGACAAAGCAGCGACGACGACAAAGTACCCGATCGCACAGCAGATGGCTTTTGCTACCGGAGCCGTCATCGCTCCCGGCAAACACATCCTCACGCTGCATTTCATCGGGCGGATATTGCGGGATGCAAACGGCCTTTGGCCCGATGGTTTCACGCGGAAAAATACACCGAATTTCGTCACGCTTTTCGAACCGTCCACCGCGCGCACGCTCTTCCCGTGCTTCAACGAGCCGCGATTCCACGCGCGCTTCCGGCTGCGCGTCATCGCCCCCAGCGACTGGCGGGTCGTATCGAACGCTCCGCTGCAGAGCGACGCTCCGGTGCGAGGAAATCCGACGAACAGCATGTTCACCTTCGCATGGACGCCGCCGATACCGACCTACCTTTTTACGCTTGACATGGGACGTTTTATTACCGTGCGCGGACACGCAGCGCGGGTTCCCGTAGCGGTATATGTTGCGCCGGGGGCAGAAAAGATTGCCGCAACCGTGCTGCATACCGCGGAGCAATCACTCACGTTTTACTCTCACCTCTTCGGCGTTCGCTACCCAATGCCGAAGCTCGACATCGTCGTTGCGGCCGGCGTTCTCAACGATGTCGAGGAAGGGCTTGGCGCGATTACGATTTATACCGAGTTCGACGTCTCCGGAAAACAATCCAACGGGGGCCTTGCCGGCAAGCAGACCGCTTTCGATTATGTCGCGCAGCCGATCTCTCAGCAGTGGTTTGGCGGCCTCGTCGGCATTCGTTCCTGGAACGACGCCTGGTTGACGCAGGGGCTCTCGTCGTGGGCGACGCAAAAAGCAGAACAACGCTTTCACCCGGAGTTCGCGGCGATCCCTCAAGACGACGACTGGTCGTGGAACGCGATGAGTCTCTGGGGCTCGCTCGACGCGCTGCACGATCGTTCCGTCGACGATCGAGATCCATCGGCTTTCAAACGTATGATGGCCGGCGCGACGGACACCGGTGTCGCCGTCCTCACGCAATGGGAAGCATACATCGGTGCGGCGCGAATGAAGGCGGCGGTCCATCGTTTTCTCGTCGCACACGCCTGGCACACCGCTACCGATGCCGACTTCTGGCACGCATTTCGTACCCCACAGGCTCGCCGTTACGGCGCTTCGTGGATGAATCAACCCGGCGCACCCGCGCTCGCGCTTCACGTGTCCTGCGTTGCGGGGACGCGGCGGATAACGTTCGCGCAAACGCCGCTCGTAAACGGCTATTTCCGCAGTTCGCCGGGCGCGCGTTGGTCGCTGCCGATCTCGGTCACCTACGCCGGTGTCGCGCACTGGCTGTTGCTCGATACCCGTTCGACGACCGCCACGATGGGAACGTGCGACGAGCCGTTCACGATCGATGCCGGATTGCGGCCGCCCTATCCGACTTTGCTCCCATTCTCAGTGCTCGACGCCCTCGCGCACGCGCCGTCGGCGGCGCCGATCGATCGTACGCGCATCTTGCGCGATACCGCTGCGCTTTACGCAAGCGGGTTAGCAACGATGCCGCAATTGCTCGCCGCCGTGCGCATCGATCCCGGGTACGCCGTCGATCAGGCGTTTCTTCGCGATGTTACGTGGGATTTGCAGGGCGCTGCGACGGCACTGGTTGGAACGCCGTACGAACGTGTTTTCACCGCCGAGATGAATGCAGCGCTGCTCCCATTTGTAAGGAGCGAAAGGACTCCGAAGGGGCTGCTCGCGATCCAAGAACTCTCCGAGCTATACGATCCCCTTGCATACGCGCCCAAGAAGAGCATCGCGCTACCGCTCCTCCGGATTTGGAGGCAAGAGCACGCGCCGAAGCAGCCGATTATTTTCAACACGCAAGCGGATTGGTGGACGGTCACATATGCTGCTTCTGCGGGAACGCCCGCTGATTTTCAATGGGCACTGGTACATGTCCCCGACAACAACGGCATCAACGATCCGGCGCCGTTTCTCTTCGGTGCGCGTGACCCTCACGAAATACTGGCGATTATCCATGCCCTCCGACTGAAACACGTGGACTATCCATTTGTGCTCTGGACCTTCGGCCAAAAGCATCCACACTTGATTTCGGCCTACCTCGCCCGCAAGACCAACGAAGTATTGCAAGCGATACCAGCGGCTAAACGCGGCAAGAGCTTTGCCGATGGGATTGCGCGCGGCCCCTGGGTCGCCCGCACCCCCGCCCAATGGCAGCGCTATCTTGATGCCGTCCTACCAACAAGCGATGCGCCCGCAATCGACCATGCGATGAAGATCATTCGCGATCACTGGAAGTTGCGGCGGCGCTTGGAGGCAGAGTTCGCTGCACCCAAATCCGCGTGCCGTCGGTGCTAAGGACAATCTCGCCGTCGCGATCGGTACGAAAGATCCGCGCACCGATTGCATGCAGGCGGGCGAGCGTCGCCGGTGCGGGCTGCCCGTAGCGGTTGTCGCGCCCGACCGAGATGAGCGCGATGCGCGGGCGCACCATCGCGAGAAACGCCGAGGACGAAGCGAAGCGGCTGCCGTGATGCCCGACTTTCAGCACGGTGACGTGGAGATCGACGTCTTCGCGCATCCACCAACGCTCCATCGTCGCCGTTGCATCGCCGGTAAAAAGCATGCTAAACCCGCGGTAGCGCAGCACGAACGCCAACGAGTTATCGTTGACGCGATTCTTTCCGTCGGCGAGGTGCGGCAGCATCGGACCGATGAACTGCAGGCTCGTTCCGTCGTCGAATCGCCAGTGCGTACCGGCATGCGGTCGTACGACCGGAATAGCGCCTCGGCGCGCAACGCGAAGAGCATCGAGATAGGCCGGGCCGCTATAGCGCTCGCCCGGATCGACGAGCGCACCGACGCGGAGCGCGCGCAGCAGCGGAGCGATGCCGCCGGCATGATCGCCGTGCGCGTGCGAAAGCATCGCGAAATCGAGCGCGTGGATACCGCGCCGCAGGAGAAACGGCAGCACCGTACGTTCGCCGACCCGTTCGGCGGCGGCGAGGGCGTTCGGATCGTTGCCACGCTCCATCTTTCCGCCGGCATCGACGACGAATGCATGCCCGCCCGGCGTGCGGATCAAGAGCGCTTCACCCTGTCCGACATCGATCGCCCACACGCGCAAACGCGTATCGATGCCCTGCGGCGGAGCGAGCACGAACCAGCACGCCGCGGCGAACGCCACGCATGCAGCGCGCAGGTTACGACTCCGCAACGCGTGGAGTGCGAGCAGCAGGCCGACGTCGTAGGCGGCGATGCAGGGAATCGGCGCGGGCGTCATCGCGACGCTTGCCGCCGGAAGCGAGGCAAAGAGATGCACCGCTGCAAGTTGCCACGCGAGCAACCACGCGGTGAGGTTTGCGAGCCCCGCCGCGATCGCTTGCACCGGCGTTGCAAGCAATGTCAGCGCACCGCAGAGCATCGTCGCGCCGACGCTGGGCACGACGGCGAGATTGGCGAACAGTGCGTAGGGCGCAAACTGCAGGAAGACCGCCGCGCTCACCGGCCAGGTTCCGAGTTGCGTCGCGATGGTCAGCAACAGCGCTTCGCGGAGGATCCGCGGGAAGGGAACGCGTTCCAGCAAGGGTTCGATTGCCGGAGCGCAAGCGATAATCGCACCGACGCACGAGAACGAAAGCGCGAACGACGCGCTCGCGATGTTTGCGGGCTGCAACGCGACGAGCGTCAGCATCGCCGCCGCGTAGGCGTCGAGCGAGAGCGCGCTACGTCCGCAGGCGTACGCAAGCAGTGCGAAGCTCGCCATCACGGCCGCGCGCTCCGTCGGCAGATGGGCGCCGGCAAAGAATGCGAAGCTCCAAAGCGCGACGAGCGCGAGCGCCGCAACGACGACGCGCGGCAACGGCATCGCGCGCAACAGCGCGAGCGCGATGGCGAGAACGACGCCGAGATGGAGACCCGCGGTCACCAGCACGTGTACCGTTCCGGTGCGGGTAAATTCCGCGCGCACGTCGGCGGGAATCCCGTCGCGCGTTCCCCAGAGCTCCCCCGAAAGCAACGCGACATCGAGCGGCGAGAAAGAGGTTCGCAGACGCGCCGATGCCCAGCGGTGCACGCGCGCAAAAAACGAGAGTCGCGGCGGCGTGCGACGGACGGCGAGAATTTCGGCGTGCGCGAGTTGGCCGACGAATCCACGCTCGGCTTCGATCGCGCGCAGATCGGGATCGCCGCGGTTGCGTGGCGCATCGAAGGCTTCCAAGCGGCCGCGCAGCAGCAGGGTGCTGCCCTCGGGCACGCAGCGCCGCAGCACCGCTTCGACGCGCGGGGCATTCGTCAGCGCAAGCGCGGTGCGACAGCCGCCGCCGGGCAATGCGACCGCGCTTCCGGCGACCGCCTCGTAGCGCGCCGTGCGCGCGATCGCGAGCGGGCGATCGAACGCGCCCTGCAGGCGCGCGTCGAGACCGGCGACCAGGGCGATCGCTGTGAGGCTGAGAAAGAGGCCCGGCCGCGTTCCACGCCGACATAGAAAAAAGAAGGCGACGCTCGCGGCTGCGATAACGGTCGCTCGCGCATCGGCGGGGATTGGTTCGAAGAGAGCCGCTCCGCACGCAAAGGCGCCGGCGATCGCGGGAAGGCTGAGGCGTTGCATCCTCAGGTTCCTCTGCGTCGAACGCGACGCGTGGCAAGAGCGTAGAATACGGAAAGAGGAGAGCATGCGCGTACTTATCACCGGCGGCGCCGGATTCATCGGCTCGCATATCGCCGACGCGTATATCGCGGCAGGGCACGAAGTGCTCGCGCTCGATTCGCTCTGGGAGCACGGCGGCGGACGGCGCGCGAACCTCCCCGAAAAAGCCGCGTTCGTGCATATGGATATCCGCGACGAAAATGTTGCGCGTATCTTCGCCGAATTTCGGCCCGACGTCGTGAGCCATCACGCGGCGCAGCACTCCGTCGCGATCTCGGCGCGCGAGCCTCGCTACGATGCCGACGTCAACGTCATCGGCATGCTCAACGTGCTCGAGGCGGCGGTAAAGACCGGCGTCAAGAAAGTTATCTTCGCATCGAGCGCCGCGACCTACGGCAACCCGGAGCGCGTGCCCGTCGTCGAAAGCTCGCCGCAACGCCCCGTCTCCCCGTACGGCATCACGAAGATGGTTACCGAACATTATCTGCGCTTCTATCGCGCCGAGAAGGGACTCGATTTCACCGCGCTACGGTACGGCAACGTCTACGGTCCGCGCCAGGATACTAAAGGGGAAGCGG
>JAKBCP010000058.1 GCA_021807645.1 bacterium | reverse complement strand
ATCTGCACGCCGTTGTCGGTGATAACGCTCTCGTTGGGTTTGGTGAGCGCGCAGTTGCCTCCGGCCTCCGCCGCGAGATCGACGATGACGCTTCCCGGAGCCATCGCGGCGACGGCAGCTTCGGTGATGAGAATCGGCGCTCGCCGCCCGGGAACCAATGCGGTCGTGATGACGACGTCGTTTTTCCCGATCTGTTCGACCATCCAGTCGCGTTGCCGCTGCTGCTGTTCGGGCGTGAGTTCCTTCGCGTATCCGCCCGAACCCTCGGCGCTCTCGCCGAGATCGAATTCGAGGAATTTCGCGCCGAGCGATTGCACTTGTTCGCGAACGACGGCGCGGACGTCGTAGCCGCTGACGACTGCGCCGAGGCGGCGTGCCGTTGCGATGGCTTGTAGCCCCGCGACGCCGGCACCGAGTACGAGTGCTTTCGCCGGCGGAATCGTTCCCGCTGCGGTGGTGAGCATCGGGAAGAACTTCGGCAACGCGCTCGCCGCGAGCAAGACGGCTTTGTAGCCGGCGATATTGCTCTGCGACGAAAGCGCGTCCATACTTTGCGCGCGCGTGATGCGCGGGATTTTCTCGACGGCGAGTGCTTCGATTCCCGCCGATGCCAGGCGCTCGGCGTATGCCGGGTCGCCGAGCGGATCGAGGAAACCTACGAGAAGCGCGCCTTTTTTGAGGCGCGCTAGCTGATTTTCGGTCGGACGTGCGACACAGAGAAGGGCATCGGCGGAAGAAAGGAGTTCGTTCTCGTCGGCGACGATGCGAGCTCCGACCGATTCGTAAGCGGAGTCCGGAAAAGAAGCGGCGCGACCTGCATCGCGCTGTACGTGAATTTCCAGTCCGAGTTTTTTAAATTTCGAGACGCTTTCGGGAACGAGCGCGACACGGCGTTCGCGCTCGGCGCTCTCACGCGGTACGGCAAGTATCATCTGCGGGGCATACGGCTCCCGCGCAGCGACTCCTATCGCAATTCGGCTATGAGAATAATAAGGAGCACCGAAAAACCGAGGATCCCCCCAAGATGCGCGAGCAACTCACGGCGCAGACGGCGTAGGTGCGCGTACGCAATTGCGAGATCGAACGCCGAGAGCAGGAAGCCCAGCGCGGCGAAGATCGCAAGCCCGACGAGGTCGTGCCGCAGGGCCGTGGCGAGGATCGCCGCGGCGAGGATTGCGTCGCGTGCCCCCGTCGCCCGCACGAAGCCCAGCGCGTTCCCCTCGCTTACCGGCAGCCCGTAGGCGGCCGCGAGCTTCTCCGGCGCGAAGAGCGCGAGCACGCCGATTCCCAACAGCGCGCATGCCGCGAGAAACGAGAGCGAGATGCCCGGCGAGAGTGCGCTCACGTCAACGCGATGCGCGTGCGCAGCGAGCCGATTCCTTCGATCCGCACTTCGAGCAGGTCGCCATCGCGTAGAAATTCGGGCGGGGTTCTGGCGAAACCGACCCCTTCGGGGGTACCGGTGGCGATGACGTCGCCGGGAAGCAGCGTCATGCCGCGCGAGAGCTCGGCGATAATGCGCGGGATCGAGAAGATCATTTTCGCCGTCGTGCTGTGCTGCTTCTCGACGTCGTTGACATACATCGCGATATCGAGCGCTTGCGGATCGCCGATTTCATCGGCGGTGACGATCGCGGGGCCGAGCGGACAACTCTCGTCGAGGCTCTTGCCCTTCATCCACTGAACGTGCGCGCGCTGCAAATCGCGCGCGGTAAGATCGTTGCAGCACGTGTAGCCGAAAATAACATCGAAGGCGCGACTCTCCTCGACGTCGCGACAGCGCGAGCCGATCACCACCGCGAGTTCGGCCTCGTAATCGTATTCGTGCGAGATCGCGGGATCGAAATGCGCCACGGCGTCGGGGCCGAGCAGAGCGGTCGTTGCTTTCGTGAAAAAGGTCGGGACCTCGGGCAGTTTCAGGTCGCGACCAGCCGCACGAGCGCCCTCCAACGCGTGTTCGAGGTAATTGCGCCCGACGCAGAAGACGTTGCGCGGCGGAATCACCGGCGGGCCGTAAACGAGCGCGGCGGCGTCGAGCGTCGGTCGACCGATGCGCTCGTTGCGCCGCTCCGCCGGCAGCTCGATGAATGCGCGCATATCGGGGGCGTCGATCGGGGCGACGAGCGTATCGTGCAAGACGCCGGGGCGCAGCGTTCCGTCGTCGTCGAAAAAGGAAATCAGCCGCACGGATTACTCCTTACGGCTGGTGAGATGGAGAAAACCGCAGTAGCGGCATTCGTACGTTCGTAGCATCGCTGCGGTACCGTTCATCAACATGTGCGCGCGTGCCTCCGCTTCGCTGTGAAAGGTATCTTTCGTTCCACAACTTCGCTCGCGGTCGGCCTCGCTGCGCGATCGATCCATGCGGCGTTAGCGTGCGGGGTGGTGCGTAGGCTTGGGCGTCGGTTTAAGGAGCTTCTTCAAACTCGGAAGATGGGGATGCTCGTGCTCCTGCTGCATGCGCTTTGCGTCTTCGATCATTTGGCTTGCGGCACCGGGATCGTTGCCCCAATTGCCGCCTGCTCGGACGAGCGCGACATGCCGCGCGATCGCACGCGTATGCGGGTTATAGTCGAAGGTGACGCGATAGAGGCCGACCAGGGCGGTTCCATCGGGGCGACGGATCCACATCTGCAGTACGTTGCCGAGCGTGTGGGCGTTGAAGTTGAGATCCTTGCATCCGTGCTTCTGCGTGACGCGGACGACCTGCCCGAGCCGGTTGACCTCGACGACAAACTCGGTATGAAGGGGAACCGTGGGCGGGCGGGGCGTCATCAAAGGACGCGTCGTCGCCGCGCGAGCAAGGGGAGCGAGCACCGGCAGGCCGAGCAGAGAGACGGCGAGCAGAGCAGCGAATGGGTAGCGGAGTATTCTCATGAGCGTGCGGTTAACGATTCGTAGGGGCTGGGGGTTCCGCCTCCGAAGCGCGCTCTGCTCATGGTACGTCGTTTTCGCGCGCTCGGGCTTGCCTGCGCCCTCCTCATCCTTTCGCTCGCCCCGGTCGGGGCGGCCCGCCCGATCGTCGATCTGCATCGGCTCGACGGATACTTCGCGCTCTTCGCCCACGATAGCGACGTGCCGTGGCAGCCGACCGTTGTGCGGCTCGACACCTACTCCAGCGCGCCGGTGAGCTTTGCGGCCTACGCCGTCGATCCCGGCGACGTGTTGACCGCCGGAAGTAATTCGCGCCCGCGCGCGATCGATGTCGGTCGGCGAAAAGCGGTCGTGCGCTGGAATTTCACGCCGCCCGGCGGCTATCGCTTTCAGGCCAACGTCGTGCAGGTACCGCTTGGGTCGCGTGCCGGATTCTACGTCGTCGAAGCGCGGCGTGGCGGTGTCGGCGAGCAGGTCTGGATCAATCGCACCGATGTCGGGATGATCGCAAAACAGACGCCCGGCGGACTGATGATCTACGCCGCCGATCTGCGTACCGGGAGGCCGCGGCCGCACATGCGCGTGATGTTCGTCGTGAATAGCCGGTTCGTCGTGCGTTACACCGATGCGCGCGGAATCGTTCGTTGGGATCGCGCGCCGTGGCCGGTCTTCGCGCTCGGACAGTGGGGCAGCAGCTACGCTTTCGTCTCACTCTTGCCGCAGGCACCGCTGCCGCCCGAGATCCTCGGCGTGCGATTGGAGAGCGCGGTCGTGCACGCCGGCGAGAGCGTCCGCATCGTCGGCTTCGCGCGCACGCGCGACGGCGAGCTTTTGCGGCCGGCGCGCGGCGACGTCACGGTCAGCGTGCGTAACGGCCCGGTCTCGGTCGCCGACGTGCGCGTTCCGCTCGATCGCGCGGGTGCGTTTTCGACGACCGTTGCGATACCCGCCGACGCGCGCAGCGGCGATTACGCCGTGCTCGCGCAGGGTTTGTCGGGAGTAGCCGGCGCGACGTTGCACGTCGATGCCGATGCCGACGGCATCGCGCTGAACGTGCGCTCGGTCTGCAACGGGCGCTGCTCGGCGGACGCCGATATTCCGCTGCGCATCGAAGCGCGTCGCGACGGTCGCCCGGTCCGCGATCTCCCCGTAACCGTGACGATCGTTCGCTCGCCGCACGTCGTCGTCGGTTTTGAAGAGAAACGGCGGCCGTGGGCGATCTCGAAGTGGCTGGAAACGACGGTGCGCACAGATGCAAACGGCGCCGCCGATCTCTCCATTCCGCGACCGACCGATGGGCTTGCCTCGACCTACGGCGTAACGATTGCCTCCGGCGGGGCAAGCGCCGAGACGCGCGTCACCGTTCCCACCGCGCCGTTCACCGTTCGCGTGCGCCCCTTTCATCGCCGACAATCGATCGGCACCCCGTTGGGTTTCGATATCTACGCCAACAACGTCGATACGCTCGCGCCGCTTCGCGGTGCGAAGGTCGTCGTTACGCTCTCGCACGGCGCGTCGGTGCAGCGTCAGGTGTTGACGTTGGGCAGTAACGGCTTCGTTCGCGGAGCATTTAGCATGCCCGATCTCGGTACCAATCTCATTATCGCCGAGATCGATAGCGATGGCCACGTAGCAAAAGACGCCGATCAGGTCGACGTTGTCCCGCAAGCGCAGGATACCGGAGAGATCGGGAGTGCGGCGGTCTCGCTCGCACTCTCCGCTTCCCGTTACACGGAAGGCCAGCGTATCGGCGTTACCGCGCGTTCGCCGGGTGCGCGCGGCAATACGCTCTTTACGCTGGAGAGCGCCCTCGGTGTCCAATCCGATGTCGCCGACGACGGCAACGGTATCGCGCACGGCGCGTTCACCGCGCGCACCGCGTTAGGGACCGTCTCGATCGGTGCGGCGATGGTGCGCGCCGGTGCGATTGCGTGGAATACGATTGCGCTGCCGCTCGACACCCCGGGGCGCCCCGCGCAGGCAACGTTACGAACGATCGGCGACGATGGTCGCCCCGGGTCGATCGCAAAGCTCGCGATGGGCCCGTTCGCCGACGGTGCCGGAACCGTGGTGCTGCGCATCAGTCGCGGCGTTCCATCGGGAAGCGCACTCTTCGACGATGCGCCGGGCTTGCTTGCGGTCGGCGCGACGCTCACCCTCAATAGCGCTCCCCCGGAGACGACCTGGCATCCGTGGGTCGATTCGACCGGCGAGCATCCCGAGGTACTCGGTTTCGAACGTGTCGCGTTACCGCCGAGCGATCTCACGATCGCCCAGTCGGATACGTCGACGGTCGCGTGGAGCGTCGAGCCGTCGGCGAGCGATATACTGCCGTTCCATCTTCCCGCCGACGTCGGCCGCTATACGCTCTCGGTGCTAAAAATCTGCGACGACGGGCGCGTCATCGCGGGTTCGATGCGGCTCGAGGTGCACTGATGGCCGAAGGTCGTCGCTTACTCCTCCTTGACACGTACGGCCTGGTCTATCGCGCGTTTTTTGCGCTTCCGCCGTTGACGACCGCCGGCGGCGTGCCGATCAATGCGGCTTATGGTTTTACGACGACGCTGGTAAAAATTCTCGACAGCGAGCGCCCGACCCACGCGATTGCGGCATTCGACCGCGGCTTGCCGGCGCATCGCATGGAGATGATGCCGCAATATAAGGCGCAACGCGAAGCGATGCCCGATGAGTTGCGCTCGCAGTTCGCGTTGGTGCGGCGCGTGCTCGACGTCTTCGGCATTCCCATCGCCGAACTCGAGGGGAACGAGGCCGACGACATCATCGCGACGCTTGCGGCGCAAGCGGAGAAAGCCGGAGCGCAAACGCTGGTGGTGACCGGCGATAACGACCTTTTACAGATCGTCGACGATGCGACGTTGGTGCTCGCCACGCGGCGCAGCGTTACCGATCTGGTGCGCTACGACCGCGCCGCCGTGCACGAACGCTACGGCCTCGCCCCCGAACAACTCGCCGATTATCGCGGCCTCAAAGGCGACCCGTCGGACAATCTCCCCGGTATTCCCGGCATCGGGGAAAAGACCGCAATCGCGCTGATGCAGGCAGCCGGTTCGCTCGATGCGTTGCTCGCCGATCCCACGCTCGCCGGAAAGCCGCGCTGGGAGGCATTGGTGCGTGAATACGGCGAGCAAGCGCGGCTCTGTCGCGACGTTTCGCGCGTCGATCGTTACCTGCCGGTGACGCTCGAT
>JAKBCP010000057.1 GCA_021807645.1 bacterium | reverse complement strand
GGCTAGAATCACCTGCGACCTTAGCACGGGAGGGGCCCCGCGTCAAATGCCTTCGGTCTGAGCATCCTAGGGGATCAGGCCCCAACGCGTGATCCGCTTGTTTCCCGGAACGTTCACGCAGGTCGTGAAGGCGGCGTCGCTCGCAGCCGAGCCGTTTGCCGCCGGCGACATCGCGATCTCGATCCGTCGTTGACCCGGCTTCAGCCGGTCGATCAGCAGCGTCATCGGCGCGAGCGCGGCGACGCGGGTCGAGACGGCGAAGCGACGCCGCCCGTCGACGGCGGCGACAACGAAGCCGCTCCAGACGTGTTTTCCTTTCGGGGCCGCGATCATGAAGCGCAGCCAGACGCGATTGCGCTGGAGCGTCGCACGCACGGGAATCAGCGAGAGCGCGTTGCGGTGCACGAAAAAAACGTTGTCGCAGCGTGCGCTCGCCCCAAGCGGGACGAGCAATGCAGTTGCAAGTGCGAAGGCCGCCGTCAGCCGGGGGGCCACTGCATCGCCCTACCGCCGAGCACGTGCACGTGCAGATGCTCGACCGTCTGCCCACCGTCGACACCGGTATTGACGACGAACCGGTAGCCCGATTCGCAACGCTCGCCGATCTCGGTCGCTAGCGAGAAAAGCGCGGCGACTCCTTGCGGCCGTTCGCGCAGATAAGCGGCGAAATTCGGTGCGTGCGCGCGCGGCATCACGAGAACGTGCGTCGGTGCCATCGGGTGAAGATCGGCGATCGCGATCGCCTCGTCGTTCGCTGCGACGAGCGTCGATGGGATCTCGCCGGCGACGATCTTGCAGAAAATACAACTCATGGGCGAACGGTAAAACTCCACGAACGGGTAGCAATATTTCCGGCAAAATCCGCGACCCGAACGGTTACGTGCACGACGCCGGAGTACGCGATCTCCGGGATAAAGTGAATGAACCGCGCGCTGCGAATCGTCTCCGACGTTACGTCGTGACCATCGACGATCAACGTTGCACTGCGCGGATCGACGCCGACGGCATCGGGTAGGAAGGTCGCATAGATTGCGGGGGTCGTGCTGCTCACCGTGCTACGGGGACCGGGGCCGACGCGTCCGATTCCCGGCGGGACCGACGAAGCACTCACCAGCGTGGCGCCTCGCGCGACCGAACGTTGCGAGCCGACCAGCAACGTGACGATCACCGGCGAACGTGCGATGCTGACGGCATCGCCGATGCGCAGCGATCCGCCGTAATAGCCGGGGCGCTCTTCGCGCATGCCGACGTCGTGTACGAGGCCGCCGATATCGAAACTCGCGAGTCCGCCGGGCGTCCCGCGCATCGTCACTCGTAAAAGCCGGCCCGCGCGCAGCGGCGTCGCCGGATCGACCGCGATCGAGGCGATCCCACCGCTGGGTGCAAGCGGGTCGTGCCGGTCGCTTAAGACGACCTGAAGGATCTCGTTGCTCTCGACGTTATAGCGAATCGTCGCATCGTCGCCCGGATGCACTTGTGCAAAGCTTGCCGGGGCGCCGTCGAGCAGCCATTGCGTCGTGCGATCGGGCACGATCACGTGTCCATCTTCGAGAACGAACTCCCCTCCGGCTACTGCTGCGACGCGCCCGGTGCGAATGCCGAAATCGTCGTGAATCTCCGCGCCGCGCCCCTTCTTCCCCAAGTCGACGCGCACGAAATCCCCCGGCAACACATCGGCGAGCGTTCCCGGGCGCACGACGTTGGTGGCAACGTCATGGAGTTCGATGCGAACGCTATCGTGGAGCGCAATGGTGTGCGCGCTCCCACCGAACAGCAGCGTAATCGTCTTCGGGCTGGAGAGCGCGTCGAGCGCGCTGACGCTGCCTTCACGCACGCCGTGCCCGCTCGCCGAGAGGACGAACCCGCTACCCGTCTCACCGACCGAGGATCCGACGATTGCAATCGTGCGCGTCTTCGCATCGTAATGTGCCTGCGCACCCAACACCGCACCGACAAAGCGTAAGGGCACGTAGGTAGTGAAATCCCGTACGAGCGGCGGTGCGCCGAATCCCACGACGTTACCGTCGAGCATCGCGCTGCTTTCGCCAAGTTGCAGGGTTACCCGATGGGCGCCGAAGCGCGCATGGAGCAGCCCGTGGCGGATGTGAAATGGAATCCCCAATGCATCGAGCGTTCGTTGCAGCGGGACGTAGACGCGACCGCCGACGAGTATCGGCGGCGGTTGTATGAGGACGCGCACCCCGTCGACGAGGAAGGTCGGGGCGCTCGGCCCGGGCGATGGAGACGGGGATGCACTCGCGCCCAAAAACGCGAGGAGAACGGCGACGGCGAGCAACGGTCGAAAGCGCATTGTTATGTAGCGAGCACTTCGGCATAGACCGCCGCAATCCGGCGTGCAAAGCGATCCCAGGTCAGCTCTTCGGCGGCGCGTCGGCCGGCGGCAACGCGCGCGGCCCAAAGCTCCGGCTCGCTGCGGAGGCTCTCGATCGCTCGCGTCAGTGCCGGCACATCGCGTGGGGCGAAGGTCGCCGCTGCGGCGCTTAAGGGACCGGGCACCGAATCGCTGCACGCAATCACCGGCGTACGCATCGCCATCGCCTCGAGCATCGTGAGGCCGAAACCCTCCCAGAGCGCCGGGTGCACTAATGCCGTCGCCCCGGCATAGGTCCGCCGAAGCGTCGCTTCGTCGATGTCGCCGAGCGCGCGCAATCGGCGGCCGTAGCGTTCGTAGCGAGTACGAAGCTCCCCGAAGTCGTCGGCTCCGGTGACGACCAGATCGTAGCCGACGCCTTCGGGGAGCGCCGCCCATGCGGCGAGCAGCGTCGGCAGATCCTTATGCTCGCGATGATTGCCGGCGTAGAAGAGATAGGGGCGCTCGACCCGCGGAGCCTCAAGGGGTTCGAGAAAGGCCCGCTCGATACCGAGCGGCACGACGCGAACCAGCGCCCCATCGACGCCGAGAAAGCGCTCGCAATCTTCGATGCTGCGGTCGTCACCGACGATGATGCGGCGCGCGCCGCGTGCCGCCGGGGCGACGACCGCGCGGTAGTACCACGCGACCTTCGCCTCGTAGAACTCCGCGAATCGACAGTGGATCAGGTCGTGAATCGTCAGGACGTAGGGTACCGGCCGAAAGAGCGGGAGATACTGCGTTGGATAATGGACGAGTCGTGCTTTCGATCGCGCGATCTCCAACGGCAGCCACACCTGCTCGGCGATGCTGAAGTTCTCGCCGCTTCCGCAGGGAATCAATTCGATCTCCGGGCCGAGCAGCGCACGCCGGTCCAGCAGCGCCTGCGTGTAGGCCTTCATTCCGACCGACATCTGGCGCGTTAAGCGCGCATCGATCGCTACCCGCGCCATGCGCGCCACGCCACCACGGCCGGATAGAGCGCCGACCACCACATAACGTACCACCCGCGCGGCCCGTCGAGGAGCGCTCCGCGCACGAGCCCGAATTTCAGCAGACGCCAGGGAATCAAGGACGACTCGCGAGCGAGACGAGCGAATGACGGCGGCAGACCGCGCGCTTCAATCTCGGTGTAGCGCGCGAACTTCCGCCGGTACTCGCAGCGATCGGCGTACGAATCGTGTTCCAGGCAGCCGGCGAGCTCGCCGACTTTGCCCTCGCAAAGATACCGTTCGTGGAGCGCGGCATCGCCGCCGACGGTCGGAAACGCCTCGACCCGCACGGCAGCGACACGAAAGCATCGCAGCAGTCGCTCGCCGCTCCACATGCGTAACGGTTGCCCGGCAAACGTCGTGTCTCGACGTACGAGGTATGCGTCGAGCACGTCGGAAGCCTCGGCGAGCGCTGCTCGCAACCGTTCGTCGAACACCTCGTCGGCATCGACGGCGAACGCCCAGGTGGTCGTCACCTGCGCGAGCGCAAAGCGACGCGCATCGACGAAATCCGTCCATTCCCGCACTAGGAGCGTTGCACCACGTTCGCGCGCGATGCGTTGCGTTGCATCGGTGGATTCGGCATCGAGAACCAGAATCGGCATGCCCTTCGGCAGCGCCTCGAGGGTGCGTGCGAGCCGCCGCTCCTCGTTCTTGGTAAGGATAACCGCGGTTATATCGGCAAGATTCACTGCGACGGTACGCGCGCGCTTCGCTCGACCACGCTTAGGTCTGCGAGAGCTGCTTTGCAATCGGTACGCCGCCGCAACGCAGCGCCGCGCCGACAAAATCTCGGTAGAGCGGCGACGGCCGATTGGGACGCGATTTGAATTCCGGATGTGCCTGCGTGCCGACAAACCACGGGTGGCGATCGACGGGAAGCTCGACGATCTCGACCAAGCTGGTCTTTCCGACGACGTGATGGCCCGTAAAGCGAAGTCCGTGCTCTTCGAAGATCGGGCGATATTTATTATTGAATTCGTAACGATGGCGATGGCGCTCTTGAATCGTCGTCGATCGATACGCTGCCGCGGCAAGCGAATCCGCTTCCAACGTACACTCGTACGTTCCCAACCGCATCGTGCCGCCGTAACTCTCGAGATTCCGTTGATCGGGCATAAAATCGATGACCGGATCGGGCGTCGTTTCGTCAACCTCGCTCGATTGCGCCTCGGCAAGCCCGCAAACATCGCGCGCGAATTCCACGCAGGCGAGTTGCATGCCGTAGCAGATACCCAAGAACGGAACGCCGTGCTCGCGCGCGTATCGGATCGCCGTCAGCTTCCCGCTGACGCCGCGCGCGCCGAAGCCCGGCGCCACGAGAATTCCCGCCGCATCGGCGAGCACGCCGACGCCTTGGCGTTCGATCGCCTCGGAATCGATGCGCACGATATCGACGGCGGCATCGTGAAAGATGCCCGCGTGATAGAGCGCCTCGTTGATCGAGATATAGGCGTCTTTAAGCTCGACATATTTACCGACCAATGCAATGCGCACCCGATGTTCCGGGTTGAGAATGCGGTCCACGATCTTCGCCCATTCGTCGAGATCGGGAACGCGTGCCGGCAGGCCGAGTTTCCGCGTCGCGGCCTCGGCGAGCCCCTCGCGTTCGAGATTGAGCGGCACTTGATAGATCGTCGGGGCGTCGCCGTTTTGCACGACCGCTTGCGGGGCGACGTCGCAGAAGAGCGCGATTTTTTCTTTGAGTTCCGGAGGCATCGGCAATGCCGACTGCGTGCGGCAGACGATCGCATCGGGCGAAATACCGATGCCGCGAAGTTCGCGTACGGAGTGCTGCGTCGGCTTCGTCTTCAGTTCGTCGGCGGCGCCGAGATGCGGCACCAGCGTCAAGTGAACGTACATGACGTTCTCTTCCCCGACGTCGTAACGCAACTGACGGATCGCTTCGAGGAACGGGAGCGACTCGATATCGCCGACGGTGCCCCCGACCTCAACGATGCAGACGTCGCAACGGCTGCCTTCGGCGACGCGTTTGACGTGCGCCTTGATCTCATTGGTGATATGCGGGATTACTTGAACGGTGGCGCCGAGGTATTCACCGCGTCGCTCTTTTTCGATCACCGAGTTATAGATCTGCCCGGTCGTGACGTTATTCGCTCGCGAGAGCGCCTCATCGATAAAGCGCTCGTAGTGCCCGAGATCGAGATCGGTCTCGGCGCCGTCCTCGGTGACGAAGACCTCGCCGTGCTGATAGGGGTTCATCGTCCCGGCATCGACGTTGATGTACGGGTCGAGTTTCAGGATCGCAACCGAGAGGCCGCGCGAGCGCAGCAACCGCCCTAGCGAGGCAGAGGCGATCCCCTTGCCCAACGAACTCACGACACCGCCGGTAAAAAATATATACTTCGCCACGACGGAAGGCTCTTTTCGCCTCGCCGGGCGGGCCTGCCTTCGACGCCCCGCGCCCTCGTGCGTGCGGAAAGCTATTTCTCGGTGAGAATGCGCACGTAACGCTCGAGTCCGCCGAGATCTCGGCCGACGAGGATCTCATCGCGCGGGAAGCTCGCACGCGCGAGCTCGACGAGGCCGGCGATCGTCGGCGGCGCCGCTTCGAGCAGCACGAGTGCTCCGGGCTTGAGCAGCGACGGTAGCATGGGGAGAAGACGGCGGTAGAGCGCAAGGCCGTCGGGGCCGCCGTCGAGCGCCTCCTGCGGTTCGAACGAGAGCGGATCCGGGCGTTTGGGAATCTGCCCGGTTGGGATGTACGGC
>JAKBCP010000056.1 GCA_021807645.1 bacterium | reverse complement strand
ACTCGGCGAGCTTCGGTGGGTGGCCGATTCGCACGCGCTCTTTACGCCGGAGAGCTTGCACCTCGCTCGACGTGAGAGCGAACCGCTCCGTCCGAATCGCGTCACCGAGGTTGCGCTCTCGCTAAAAAATGTCGGCACCGATGAGGCGAGAAACGTTCGCGTTCGGCTCTTTCTCGCGCCGGAGGCGCGCATCGAGAGCGTCGATGGGGCGACGCGGTCGAACTCGGCGCTCGATCTCGGCGATATCGCCGCTGGCGCGAGTGCCGAAGTGCTCGTCGGCATTCGTTTATTGCGCAACCTTGCGCGCGAATTTCCGCTCGCGCTCGAAGCGGTGGTGACGGCCGACGAAATGCTCCCGGTTCAACTCGAGCGGTTCGTCATCGAAACCACTGCGGAGCCGGATTTCGCCGGCGCCGTTTTAAAAAGCGCGCCGGAGGAGAGCATCGGTGCCGGCGAGAGCATCGATTGGGTGCTCCGGTTACGCAACGTCGGCGATGGGACCGCGCGGCGCGTCGAAGTAGCGATCGAGCAACCGTCGACGCTGATCTACGTCCCGAACTCCACCACCGTCAACGGCGTATCGGTGCGCGATGTCGGCGCGAAGCCGCCGTTCGCTGCCGAACGCGGTATCGTCTTTACTTCCGTCGACCCCGGGGTGGAAGCGGCGATTGCTTGGCGCGATATCGCACATAACCAGTTACAGCTCGGGGATCGCATCCTGCGCCGCGCGCGCATCTCCTACGACGGCGAGCGTAGCAATGAAGCGCTCTCCGACGAGCTGCACGTTCGCTCGACCCCGCTGCTCGCCGGTTCGATTGCCGGGCTGCCTTTTGGGCTTGACGGCGTGGTCGGGAATCCGACGGAGGTGCAGCGAGAGCCGGAACGGGCGCGCTCGGTAGAGCCGCCGCAGCCGCCGATCTCGGCCGTTGCGAACGGAGCAGCGAACGGCGCTCCACCGGATGCCGGCGCGCAGATCGGCACGCTGCTGCTGCTGAGCCCCGACCGTCTGCTGCAGATCGAAAGGCAACTCGGCGAGATTCGTCCGGGCCGCATTATCGGGCACCTGTTCGCGTTGCGTGCGTTGCTTCCCGATGCAATCGGCTCCGCGCCGCTTCCCGCACTCGATCGTTTGCGCGGCATGCTGCACGATTCGTTCGATCGGCTCTTTATCAAACTGCGCATCGCGCATTATACGATGGTCGAACGCGAACTCGAAACGCCGGCGTTGCGGCAAGCGATCGAAGCGGCACTCGCCGATGCCGCGCAAGCCGCCGGCGATCCGCCGCTGCCAGCCGGAAATGTTGCCGCGTTGCGCGGGCATGCGAACGGCGATGAGTTGCGCGCGCTCCTCGAGCGACTGCCGCAGGCACTTCCGGCAAGCGCGCTGCCGTGGTTTGCGCTCGCACATCTGCTTCCCGACGAGCGCGTGCCGGAGGCGCGCTATCGGAGCGCCCTCTGCGCGACCTTGGGCGCGCTGCTCCCGCTCGAGCCCGCCGAGTTTCTCGACCGCTTGACGCGCAGTTCGGACGAGCAACTCGATGCCGCGCTGGCGGGCTTGCGCGAGAGTCTTGCGAGCCTGCAACCGCGATGAACGTAACGCTCGCGATCGTTGCGCTCTTCGTCATTGGCGTACTC
Source organism: bacterium (assembly GCA_021807645.1). Taxonomy (GTDB): domain Bacteria; phylum Vulcanimicrobiota; class Vulcanimicrobiia; order Vulcanimicrobiales; family Vulcanimicrobiaceae; genus JABEUX01. The sequence goes on along the minus strand of JAKBCP010000056.1, from coordinate 4,492 downwards.
ATCATCGTTCTCGCGCGCTTTCTGCCGAACTCCGAATCGAGCGTGCCTGCCGCACACGCGCCGCCGCCCACTCCGGAGCAAACGCCGACGGTGGAGAACGCCGTCGAGTCTTCGTGGGGAGCGCGCGAAGCGGCGGAGTTCTCGCAGCTTCCCGAGGCGGCACGTTGCGATCTGCTCTTCTCGATCGAAGATCGCAGCGACGATCGGAGTGCGGCGTTACTCGCCTACGCGCTGACCGATCCAAGCGAGGTCGTTGCAACCGCAGCGGCCCATGCGCTAATCGCGCGGGGCGAACGCAAGGCGGTCGAGGAGTATCTCGCGAGCTGCGAAGACGAGCGGAGGCGCGCGATGGCCCGCACCTTGACCGCGCTCTTCCCCGATTTTGCGGTTCCGGAACCGTCGGCACCGGAGTCGAACGCGACCCCCGTGCCCGAACGGAGCGGGAACGCTGTCGTGCGGCCGGACGGAGCGAAGGCGACGCTCGTCCTCGATCTCGCGCATCTCCGTCTTCACGAAGAATTGCGCACGATCGAGCGAGCGGACAGCGGCGGCATGCTGCGCCATCTTATCGCACTGCGCCGCTTGTTACCGGAGCGAGCGGTTGGGGCGACGCCCGCGCTCGATGCGGCATTGCGCGATGCGCGCGAAGCGATGAACGCGCCGATCGCGCGCTTAGTGATGACTCTCAATCGCCCGCGTCCGGTTCTTTCGGGTAAAGATATCGAGGACGGCGCGGGGCGGCTTGCGTTACGTGCGTTGCTCGATGCATTGCTGACCGGGCCCGGTGAAGCGGAGATGCCGGTCGCGACCGGAGAGATGCGGCTCCTTGCGGGCACCGTCGATCTCGACGCGCTCGCTCGCACTCGCGCTCGCCTCGAAAACGAACCGATCGGCGCCGCGCTTCCGTGGGTTATCAACGTCGAGATTCTTCCGACGACGTTGCTCGTCCACGGCGAGGAGCGCGACATTCTCTCGCAGTATCGCGCGCGTGCTGCCGAGAGCCTGGCGGTACTCTGCGAACTTCCCGTCGCCGAATTTCACCGCGTTATTGCCACGCATACCGACCGCGTACTCGATGCGTTGCTCGACGATGCACTCGCGGAGCTTGCAAAGCTCGATGTGGAAGCCTAAACTTTCAGACGAAAATAGCGGATCATAATTTTCCGCGCGATCGGTGCGGCGACGTTCGCACCGTATCCGCCGCTGCGATCGACGTAGACGGCGATGACGATTTTCGGATGTTTCAGCGGCGCCCAGCAGACGAACCAGGTCGTATTCGGTCCGTTTCCGCCGTCGGTCTCCACCGTTCCCGTCTTGCCGGCGAAGGGAAAGCCCGGTATCGCAAGCCCGTACGCGGTGCCGACGGCAGAAGTCACTTGCGCCATCCCCGCGCGGACTGCAGCGAGAGATTTCTGCGTCACCGGAACGTGGCGAATGATCGTCGGCGGAAAGACCTTGATCGTGTGACCATCCGGGGTGAGAATGCGCGTGACGATATGCGGGTGATAGAGCGTGCCGCCATTGACCACCGCCGAAGCGATGTTGGCGATCTGTAACGGCGTCGCTTGCATCGCACCCTGCCCGATGCCGAGGAAGCACGCATCGCTCGGCTCTTGCGGGACGCCGTAATTCTTCATCATCCATGCGTTGGTCGGCCAATTGCCCTTGCTCTCGCCGGGAAGATCGATCCCGGTGCGCGCATCGAGGCCGTAGAGCAGCGCAAATTTTCGCAGGCGCTTGAGGCCCAGCCCCATCGAGAGGCGATAGAAATATCCGTCCGACGATGCCGCGAGCGCCGGCACGAACGTCGTGTAGCCGAGGCCGCCCGAGACGATATCGCGTGCGAGATAGCCGTCGCAGTTCCATTCGCCGTTGTCGTAGACGACTTGGTTCCGACGAATCACTCCGACGGTAATCGCTGCGGAGCCGGTAACCATCTTAAAAGTCGATCCGGTCGGCGTCGCGGCGGCGATGGCGCGATTGAAGAGCGGTTGCGCGGGGTCGGTGAGATAGAACGATATTTTTCGCGAGCGGTCGAGCGCGAAATCGTTGGGATTGTAATCGGGATAGCTCGACATCGCGAGAATGCGCCCGGTCCATGGATCCTCGACGACGACCGCTCCGGAGACCGATTCGCCGCGCTGAACGCGTGCAACGCCGTGGGCGAGCGCGCTCTCGACGATCCGTTCCAAGCGGAGGCTGACTGCGAGTTGAAGCGTGTCGCCGGGCACCGGCGCCTTATCGGGGAGACGATCGCCGGCGACGACGTTTCCGGCGGCGTCCACAACGACGCGCTGCCCGCCGGGGCGGCCGCGAAGATAACGATCGTATTCGTATTCCAGGCCGTCCTTACCGACGATGGCATTGGGCGAATAACCGTACGGGCGTAATCGCTTATATTCCGAAGCGGTAATGAGGCCGACGTAGCCCAGCATCAGCGAGCCGACCTTGTTATACGGGTAATCGCGTATCGCTTGCACTTCGATATCGACGCCGGGAAGATCGGTGAGCAGCTCGGAGAGTCGAGCGACGTCGGCAACGGAGAGATTGCGTGCCAGCACGACCGGGCCGTAGGGTTCGTAGGTCTGCACCTCGGCGAAATTCCGGTAATTGACGCCGTTATGATGGTAGAGCCGATCTTCAAGTTTCGTCGGCGCTACGTGGATCGTCGTTGCGACGCTCTCGATCTCCTGATGGAGATGTTTGACGAGCGAGGGAACCAGCGCGACGACGAACGAGGGCCGGCTGCGCACCATCACTTTTCCGTGGCGATCGATGATGAGGCCGCGCGGAGCGGCGACGCGAATGAGGCGGATTTGGTTCGCCTCGGCCTGCGCGCGATATTCCGCTCCATGGAGGATCTGAACGTCGACGAGTCGGCCGAAAAGAACGGCAAAAACCAAAACGGCAAACACGGCGAATCCGGCGAGCCTCCGTACCGGGCGCTCGAAGCGTTGGCGCAGCCAAATCCCGGTGTCTTTCATAGGTTATCGCGATGGCGGGCGCGGTACCACCAAGCAAAGAGTCCCAAAAAGATCGCATCGAGAATCGACTGTCGGATCGCATCGTGAAAATGAAGGCTGCTCCAGGCAAACGGAGAGCCGGCGATCTGCATCGCCGCCCAGAAGACGGCGTCGCGCACGAAGGTGCCCACGAAGGCGAGCCCCGCATAGAGCAGCGGCGAATCGCTAAAGAATCGTCGGGCGAGCGATGCCGCGAGAGAGGCGGCGACGAGCGTCGCAAGCATCCACGAGCCGCCGGTCGTTCCGGAGAGCAAATCTTCGCAGAGCCCAGCGAGTAGTCCGAGCACCGCAGCGCGTTGCGGACCCAATCGCACCGAAAACCAAATGACGACGAGCAGTACCGCGCTCGGCGGAACACCCGCCCATGTCAGCCGCGGAAGAATCGTTCCTTGGGCGAGCACGGCGAGCGCCGTTGCGAGCATGACGTGCCACCATACGGGATATCGGTAGGGAGTCTCGGGCTCCCTAACGTGCAACGACGAGGAGTCGATCCAAGGCATTCAAGCGTACCGATGGCTGCAGGATAGCGGTTTGATAGAGGCTGGAATCGTTACGGTCGATCTTGACGATGCGGCCGATGGGGATGCCGGCGCGGAAGGTGCGCCCATTTCCGGTGACGACGACATCGCCGACACGCAGATTCGCGTCGAGCGTTACGTAATCCAGACGGATGCTATGCAGATTTCCGCGCGCGATTCCCCACCAGCGCCCGTTGCGAACGATCGCGGGAATGCGGCTCGAAAAATCCGTCGCGAGGACGACGGTCGCCTCCAGCGGCGTCACCTGCGAGACACGGCCGACGACGCCGCCCGGTGCGAGCACGCCGTCGTCGCGACGGACGCCGGCGAGCGATCCACGATCGATCGTGATGCTCCGCGTCGCGCCTTCGGGTGGGAAGCCGATGACGCGCGCGGGGATACCTTGCGGGTCGTTCTCTCGCAAGCGGTGGATACCGGCGATCGCGAGCGCGTCGGCGAGTTCTTGGTGGAGCCGCGCGTTGCGTTCGAGCAGGGCCTCATTTGCGGCGACCAGCGCGGCATTCCGCGCGCGCAACGACGGAAACGAGAGGACGGCGGAGGCGCCGCCGCCGATTGCGTTGCCGACCGATGCGACGACGTTCTCCGATCCGGCGATGAGGTACGAGGCGGCGACGGCGATAGGGCTCGGTTCGCCGCTGCGCTCCGCGCGAATCTGCACGATCGCGAGCAACGCTGCTACGATGACGATTGCAAGGAGGACGAGCAGTTTGCGCTCCTCAGTGCGCATCGATGCCGTCCGCGGGTTCGGGACGATAGCCATGCGCGCGGAGCGTGCGGATCACGCGGCCGAGCGGCAACCCCATCACGGTATAAAAATCGCCCTCGATTCCGTCGACCAATGCGGCGGCGCGACCTTGAATGCCGTATCCCCCGGCTTTATCGAAGGGTTCGCCGCTTGCAATATATTCGTCGATCTCCTCGGGCGCGAGC
>JAKBCP010000055.1 GCA_021807645.1 bacterium | reverse complement strand
ACTCCGATCGCTCCAATGGTAGAAAGCCGCGAGGCGGTCGCGGACGGAATCGGTGCGCGACAGGACGTGGAGAACGCTCTCCCCTTGCTCGATCGTCTCGTAGTCGAGAACGATCGTTTCGCCGATGGAGAGCGGCCCGGGCGGGAACTCCAGCATGAACGGCGTTTCGGGATGTCGATAGATGCCGCTTCGTTCGATGAAACCGAGCTCGCGAAGTGCCGACGCGGCTGCTTGAGGATTCGGATTCATCGTAACGATGAAGTCGGCATCTGCCGATTGATAACGCTCCGGTGCATAATAGACCGCAGCACTTCCGCCGGTAAGCACCGCGGTTGCTCCCGCTCGCCGCAATGCCGTACAGACTGCAAAACAAATCTCGACGAGCGTTGACCGGCGGGTGATCTCCATGCGTTACAGCGCTTTCCCCGCACGTCGAGGGCGCCGCCGTATCGATTCGATTGCGCGCACGAGTGCTTCGTCTGCGAGAGAGAGGCGTAACAGCAGTCTTCGGAGATCGCTTGCGGCAAAGTAGGCTTGGTTCAGCCGTATCTGCCGCTGCGTGCCGCTCAGGCGCGAGGCGAGAATTCCCTGGCGCTCGAGGTCGTTGATGATACGTTGCGTGCTAGCGAGGGGAACGCCCGATATCCGCGCCACCTCGCGAGGGTAAGACTCGTCGAGGAGCGCGATCGTCAGCAGGACGCGTGTGCGCGCCGGCGATCCGAAGAGGCGAAGCCCGAGGTTCTCCATGAGGAGAGAATAACAAAAATGTGGTCACGTGACAACAAAAATGAGGTAGATTGACCGTTCTCGACTTTGGGATGGCGGCTACGAAAATGCGAGCGGGCGCCGTACGAGGCTCCGCCCTCGCTTCCCGAGACGCGTACCTGAGCGGTTAGCGCAGTGGGGTGGGGTGCCCATCCTTATCGACCGCGACCATGACGAAGGTGCCGACCGTCGCGAGCCGGCGTTCTCCATCGGCGGGGTTCTCGGCCCAGAGCTCGACCTCCAGGGTGACCGAGGTTCGGCCGACCCGGGCGATCCGGGCGATCGTCTCGGCGAACTCGCCGACCTTGATCGGGGCCCGGAAGTCGATCCGATCCATCGAGGCGGTCACGAAGGTGCGCCGGAAGGCTCGGGCCGCCGCGATCCCCGCGACGATATCCATCATCGCCAGGGCCTTGCCGCCGAAGAGCGTTCCGTGGTGGTTCGCATCGTTGGGGAAGACGATCTCGGTGCGACGCTCGACGACTTGCTCGGGTTCCATCATACGTGGATAGTATCATTACACAACGCAGCGGCGCACGCGCCTACTTCGATCACGGCTGGCTCAAGACGTATCACTCGTTCAGCTTCGCCGATTATTACGACCCCGAAAATCTCCATTGGGGAGCATTGCGCGTCTTCAACGACGACGTCATCGAGGCCGGAGAAGGGTTCGGAACCCATCCGCATCGCGACATGGAGATCCTCACGTACGTCCTCGACGGGGAACTCGAGCATCGCGATTCGATGGGAAACCACGGCGTCGTGGCGCCGGGCGGCGTTCAATATCTCTCCGCAGGAACCGGCATCACGCACTCGGAGTTCAATCACTCCAAAGAACGCCCCGTGCATCTCGTGCAGATGTGGGTGCTGCCGCATGCGAAGAATCTCGCGCCGCGCTACGGCCAAATCGATTACACGCGCACCGATCGCTTGAACCGTTGGTTGCCGATCGCGACCGGGCAACCAGGCATCGAATCGCGCATCGCGATCTGGCAGAATGCGACGTGCTACGTCGCACGCGTCGAAGGCGCGCCGCTCTCGCTCTCACTCGGGGCGGATCGCTACGGCTTTCTCTTCCTCGCCGGCGGCGAAGCCGAGGTCGCCGGCGAGTCGTTGCGGGTGGGCGACGCGCTTCGCTTGCACGGGCCTCTCGAAACGACGATTCATTCTGCGGGCGCGGAACTCGTTTTCTGGGATACGCCCTCGCTCGACCAGGCGCCACAACGCCGATAAACGAAGCGATTACAGCGTATGGGTATGAGGATCGCCGTCGTTTACGGTTCGGTACGCAGCGAACGGCAGGGCCTGCGCGTCGCGCGCTTTTTGCTCGACGCCTTGAAAGATCGCGGCGACACCGGCGTACTCGTCGATCCGCTTGAATATCCGTTGCCGCTGCTCGATCGCATGTATAAAGAATACGAACGCGGCAGCGCGCCCGCGGTGATGGAGCGGCTCGCCGATATCTTCCGTAGCGTCGACGGTTTCCTCATCGTCTCGGGCGAGTACAACCACGGCATTCCGCCGGCGCTCAAAAACATGCTCGATCATTTTATGAATGAATTTTTTTGGCGTCCCGCGGGGCTCGTCACCTATTCCAACGGACGTTTCGGCGGCGTACGGGCGGCGATGCAATTGCGCGCGACGCTGCCCGAACAAGGGATGGTGACGATTCCGTCATTGCTTCCCTTCGGCAACGTCGCCGAAACCTTCGACGAGCAGGGGGTGCCGCACGCAGAGTACGTTCGCACTTCGACGAACGCGTTTCTCGAAGAGTTTGCGTGGTACGTCGAAGCGTTGCGCGACCGCCGCGCCAAAGGCGTGCCGTATGAGTAGCGTTCTCCGATGAGTGCGCCGCGCCGCGTCGCTCTCGTCACCGGTGCGAGCGCCGGGCTCGGCGCAGCCTGCGCGCTGGCGCTCGCGCGCGATGGACATATCGTTGCCGTCGCGGCGCGCCGCCGCGAAGTATCGGAAGCGATCGCCGGGCAGGCACGTGCCGCCGGAGCGTTCGACGCACGTGCGTTTTCCTGCGATCTCAACGACGACGGCGAACGCGCGCGATTGATCGACAACGTCGGCTCGAGTTTCGGCGGTATCGATATTCTCGTCGCCAACGGCGGTGGGCCGAAACCCGGCAGTTTCGAAAAGTTGACCCTCGATGACTGGGATCTCGGTTACCGCACGGTGTTGCGTCCGATGCTCGCGCTCGCCTATAGCGTTCTTCCGCTCATGCGCGAACGCCGCTGGGGGCGGATCGTTGCGCTGACGTCGACGAGCGTGAAACAACCGATCGGGAATCTCGCACTCTCCAATGCGCTACGCACCGCGCTGGTCTCGGCGCTCAAAACCGCGAGTAACGACGTTGCCCCTGTGGGGATCACCATCAACAGTATTGCGACCGGGCGTTTTCTTACCGACCGCTTGCGTGCGCTCTATGGGAGCGACGAGGCGTTGGAATCCGCAGCTCGCAGCGAGGTGCCGATGCAACGCGTCGGCACGCCCGAAGAGCTCGCCGATCTCGTCGCTTTCCTTTGCAGCGAGCGAGCTTCGTATATCACCGGGCAAACGATCTCGGTCGACGGCGGCCTCACGCGCGCACTTTTCGGTTGATGCGCGACGGATTCGTCTGCGTCGGCGATCGTTCCGCGCTCGCGCGCAATGCAGCGATCGTGCGTACCGTCGGCGGGTACGAGGTGGCGATCTTCGATGTTGACGGCGAACTTTTCGCTCTCGAGAATTCTTGCCCCCATCAGGGTGGGCCGCTCGCCGAAGGGAGCGTGGAGCGCGGCATCGTCACCTGTCCGTGGCATGCATGGCGTTTTGACCTGCGTACCGGGTGCATGACGCTGGGGGATTTCGCGCGCGTCGCGCGCTTTGCGATCTTCGTCGACGAGGGGCGGATCTGGCTGGGCGAGGAACCTCTCGAAGAATGAATCAGCAGATACCGGTTTGGGACGCACGCCTCGGGACGGCGGGAGGGCCGACGTTCGGAAATGCCCTGCAGGCACTCGCACGCGAGCGCGGCGTCGACGACGCCCAGCTCGTCGAGGCACTCGGCGTAACGCCCGCAGAGCTCGTCGAGCTCTACGCGGGTCAACGACGGGTCGGCCCAAGCGTGCTCGCACGGCTCGCTCAGGCGCTCCGGCTTCGTCCGATCGAATTCATGCAGAAAAGCGCGCTGCTCTCGCTCGACGTCTATGCCTTCGGGCTCGATCCGCTCTTCTTTCTCCCCGAGGGGCAGCTCCGCTACGACGCGCGCATCTACATGCGCGAAATCAATCCGCGCCATGCCGTTCCCGAAGGCGACATGACGAAGCGCAACCCGCTCCTCAACGCGCTGGGAGAGGACCCCCTGCTCGACGCGCTCGGCCGCATCGAACTTGAGCTCACCTACCTGCTCCGCGTCGCCTCTCAGGCGACCGGCGGGACGCTTTAGCCCGGGAAAGCAGAGGTTCGCACCCTCCAGCGCGAACCGCCCCTGCCATGCAAGGAGTTCAAGGTAAACGTATCGCTGCGCTCGTCGGCGACGGATTCGAAGAGATGGATTTAACCGAGCCGCGTCGTGCGCTCGAAGAGGCCGGTGCGATCGTGACGATCGTCGGCATCGACGAGCGGGCGCGTGCCCGCATTCGCGGGAAGCGAGGGCTCGACGACGGTATCCTGGTGAAGGCCGAGGAACTCGTCGCCGACTGCACGGCGGAGGATTTCGACGCGCTCCTCGTTCCCGGCGGGCTCTCACCCGATCGCATTCGCGCCGATGCGGAGGTGCAGCGCTTCGTTCGTGAGTTCGATGCGGCGAAAAAACCGATCTTCTCGATCGGGCACGGCGCACAGGTGCTGATCTCATCGCAGTTGTTACGCGGACGTCAATTGACGGGCGTTCATTCGATCGCCGACGATATCCGCAATGCCGGTGGACTCTATCGCGATCAACCCACCGCCCAAGACAGCAATATCATCAGCACGCGCGGGGGAGAGGATCTGCCGCAATTCAATCGCGCGATATTGGAAAAACTCGCTCTCTCGTCCGCCGCGGTCTAATTCCTGCGGGAGAACGCAACGCGATGGTTGAGAATGCTCGAATTCGGCTTCTCTCTCTTCGCGGCGGCGACGGTGTTGAAAGCGGGCTTCGAATCGCCGGGTCATCGGGCCCGGCGATTCTCTTCATTCACGGAGTCGGCTCGACGGCGGCGATTTGGGATCGGCAGCTGCTCGCGTTCTCTCAGAGCGCGCGCTGCGCCGCGCTGGAGTTACGTGGAAACGGCGCCGTTCCCGACCCCGCGCCCGCGGCGATAACGCGCGCGGGTTACGCCCTCGATGCAATCGCCGCGCTCGATGCGCTCGGCGCGGAGCGGGCGGTCATCGTCGGGTGCAGCCTCGGCGGCGTCGTTGCGTTCGAACTCGCGCGGAGGGTGCCCGAGCGGCTCGCCGGTTTGGTTTTGGTTGGAAGTTTTGCGCGGTATCCCGATGCGGAGAACTACGTACGGCGTATACTTGGAGCGCTCGAAGCCGCGGGCGACATGGAAACATTTGCGCGGGCGCGCACGGCGCAACTCGGGTTATCGCCGGAGCGCGAGCGCGAAACGATCGAACAGATGGCCCGCAAAAGTCGTGCCTCGTACGAGGCGGCGACGCATGCAACCTGGACCGGCGATTATCGCGAGGATCTCGGTTCGGTCCGCGTTCCGACGCTCGTACTCGTCGGCGAGCGCGACGCTATCGCACCGCGCAAGCTCTCCGAGGAGATCGCGGCCGGAATCCCCGACGCGCGTTTGTTCGAAGTTGCCGGTGCCGGGCACGTCGCCAACGCCGACGCGCCCGATGCCTTCGACCGGTATCTGCATGCGTTTCTCGACGAACGCATCGGAAAATGAGCAGCCCGTATCCGTTGACTGCAGAACGAGAGCGCGAGCGCCTACGCGCTCTCGAATCCTACCAAGTGCTCGACACCGGCGACGAAGCGATCTTCGATGCATTCGTTGACCTCGCCGCCGAACTCGCGGACACCCCGATCGCGCTGGTCAGTCTCATCGACGAGAAACGGCAATGGTTTAAGGCCAAGCGTGGTTTAACGATTCGCGAGACGCCGCGCGACCAGGCATTCTGCGCCTACGCCCTCGACGATCGGATCACGACCCTCGAGGTCGAGGATGCGAGCGCGGACGATCGCTTCAGCGCGAACCCACTGGTTACCGGCGATCCCGGAATCCGTTTTTACGCCGGCTTCCCACTCATCGCGCCGAACGGGCAGCGCCTCGGGACGATCTGCGTCATCGACCGAAAGCCGCGCAGGCTAACCGACGGGCAGCGCGATGCGTTAACGGCGCTCTCCCATGCCGTTATGGCGGTGCTCGACGCGCGACGTGAGTTTTACAACCTTTTCGAATCGGCGCAACTCGATATGCTCACCTTCGACGCGACGACGCTTCGAGTGAATTTCGCGTCGGCCGGCGCGGCGAAGCACCTTCG
>JAKBCP010000054.1 GCA_021807645.1 bacterium | reverse complement strand
GAGTAAGAAGAGCGGCCGTTTCGGCAAGCGGCCGATATCGATGCGCAGCGTGGCTTCAAAAAGGACGATGACGACGCAGAGCGAGAGCAGCGCGCGCGTCGCCGGTGCGGCGAGATCGAGCTGCAGAAAATTGAGGCCGCTCGGCCCGAGCGCCAGACCGAAGACAAGAAGCGTGATAATCGACGGGATCCCGAAGCGTCGCGAAAAAGCTCGTGCCAGCAGGGCGGCAACGAGCACCGCCGCCGCCCCGAATTCGACGACCAGCGCCGGATAATGTGCGAAAATCGCACTCACGGATGGGCGTTTCTTTCGAAGAAGCGATTCGAGCGATCGTGGAGCAGCGCGTAGTATTCGCGGAAGATCGCCGCAGCGACGCTTCCCGGCCAGTGCGCCGGAAGCAGCACGCTCGGCAGCGCGGGATCGACGTAGGTGAATTTGCGATAATCGTGGACGAGCCAGAGTCGTTCGACGAATGCTTCGCGCTCGCCGAATCGTCGCGCGCTCCGCTCGGCGTTGAGGCGCGGCCGATAGAGTTCGGTGAAGCGCTGATACGCCGCGGCGATCCCGGGAAGGTCCCAGCAGCGAGCGACGAGTGCGGCGTCGGTGCCGGGGCCGCGATGCGAGCTCTCGAAGATCGCGATATCCTCGCTCGCTTCGGCTTCGTGCGCCGCCGCGGTGACCGCCGCAAGATCGCCGTTCGGCGAGATCCAGGTCGAGGTCGCCAACGGCGCCCACCCGAGAACGGCGAGCTCCTTCCGGAGGCGGTCCCGACGGTCGCGACGCTGCTCGTCGATCGAATAGACGAGCATCCGCCAGAGGCCGTCCCAGTCGACGAGCGGGCCGTAGATGCGCGGGCTCAATTCTTCGATGCGCCGTCGGCCGCGCTCGGTGACGGCGTAGAAGGCGCGATTACCGCTCCGCTCGGCTTGGAGCCAGCCCTGGCGGGCGAGGCGGGAGACGGACTGGCGAACCGCGGCTTCGGAGACGCCGAAGGCATCCATGAGGCGGACGAGCCCGGCGAGCGCGACCCGCTGCTCTCCGTCGCGCCGGGTCACGATATCGCCGTAGATATTGAAAATGAAGGAATTCGGCCGCGAAACCTCTCGACTGAGACTTTTATCGTATATCACTTCTTGCACGGTATGCGATTCTTTTGTCACAATAGTCCTTGCCGGAGGGTGTATGGCTGCGCGTATCTCGACTTTTGACGACTGGATCGACTTGCTTCAGTCATGGCAGAACGATATCGGGCTGGATCGTGAGTTGATCGAACGGTTCATGCCGGGCTATCGCTTCGAGGCCAAATACGGGGAATTGCCGACCTCCGAGATCTATTTCGGTGATTTCAAGGGCGAGCGCCGTTGGGAGCGGGTAACCGATATTCCCGACCAACGCATGCGCGATGCAGCGTTGAATATGATCGTCTATCAGGGCGACACCGAGTTTGCTTCGAACGAGCAGCAACGTTTCCTGGTCAATAATGCACCGACGGAATACGACCTTGCCGCACTCGTGCGCATTATGGTGGAAGAAACGCGACACGGCTACCAAATGTGCCACCTGCTGGTCGAGCAGTTCGGAAGCGAAGGGCGGATCGAGGCGCAGAAAATGCTCGAACGTCGCGCGTTCGGGAAGAAGAATCGTCTCCTCAATGCCTTCAACGAAGACGTGACGCATTGGCTCGATTTTTTTGCCTATACGAATTTTATGGATCGCGACGGCAAATTCCAGTTAACGATGCTCTCGCATTCGGCATTCGCTCCGCTCGCGGCTTCGATGGGTCCGATGCTGCGCGAGGAAAGCTTTCACATGGGAACCGGCATCTCGGGGCTGCGTCGCATCGCCAAAGCCGGCGTCATTCCGGTAGAGATTCAGCAGAAGTACTACAACAAATGGATATCGGGTTCGCTCGATCTCTTCGGCACCGATCATTCCGGTTCGGCGCAGTGGGCCTATACCTGGGGCATCAAGGGGCGTGTCGACGAAGACAAAATCGGCGGCGAGGCCGATAAAGAGGCGCTCAACGAACGCGCGCGCGAGCAATTTTATGAGGAAGTCCTTCAAACCGTGCAGCGCGTCAACGATGTCAACGCGAGCGAGAAGAAACTCTACGTTCCCGATATGAAATTCAATCGGAAGATCGGTCAATACTCGGACCGGCATTTTGCCGTCGACGGCCGCGCGCTCTCCGACGAGGAGTGGAACGCATACGAAGCGAGCGTTCTTCCTTCGCCTGCCGACGACGTGCTGCTCAAGGAGTACTTTAAGGACCCGTCGTGGATCGCCGCTAAGGGCGACCTCCGCGCATAAGTCATCGCGATCCCACCAACGTTAAAGAAAAGAGAACGAATATGAGCGGAAACGGCACCACCACCCAAAGCACCCCTTTCGGCCGCGAGGAGCGGGCGTTCGAGGGAAAACGCGTTATCAACTATCACGTCGACGGTCACATTGCCGTCGTCGAGATGGACGATCCCCCGGCGAATACCTACACGCATGAAATGATGCGGCAGCTCGACGAAGCGATCGTCGACGCGCGCTTCGACCCCAACGTCGAGGTAATTCTTCTGATCGGCAAAGGCGAGAAGTTTTTCTCGGCCGGTGCGAACATCGCGATGCTCAACGCCGTGACGCCGGAATTCAAGTATATGTTCTGCTTGCACGCAAACGAGACGCTCTCGCGTTTAGAGCAGACCCCGAAGTTGGTCATCGCCGCGCTCAACGGACATTGCGTCGGCGGCGGTATGGAGATCGCGATGGCCGCCGATATTCGCATCGCGCGCAAAGATGCAGGGAAAATTGGTCTCCCGGAGGTCGCACTCGGCGTTCTTCCCGGAACCGGCGGTACGCAACGCCTCGCCCGTCTCGTCGGGAAATCACGCGCGATCGAACTCATGGTGACCGGGAAGACCTTTAGCTTCGAACAGGCTGCCGACTGGGGAATTGTCAACGAAGTGTTGGAAGGCGATGCCGCGAGCTTCCGCGAGCAGATGCTTGCCTACGCCCGTCAGTTCTGCACGCCGAACAAAGCCCCGATGGCGGTCGGTCACATCAAACGCGCGGTCCAAAGCGGCGCCGAGATGCCGCTGGAAGCCGGCCTTACCCTCGAACGCGAGTTGCAATCGCTGCTCTTTAAGAGCGGTGATGCGAAAGAAGGCATCGCCGCCTACAACGAAAAACGCGTGGCTCGCTTTAAAAACGGGTGAAACGCTGGGAGACGCGCCTCGCCTTGCTCGCAGTGATTCTCGCGAGCCTCTCGGCGTTGAATATCCCGGGGCGTCTCCTGCTCGCGCTCACCGCGATGCTGCTGCTCTCGATCATTGCAAGCGCGCGGCTGCGCGCCGCACTCTACGGTAAAAAAGAGCGCCCGACCGGGTTCGATGCCGCTGCTACGGCAGCGAGAATCCGGGAGGAGCGCTCGCACCGTTTCACCCGCCGTTAGAGCGAGCGCGGGGAATCTCGACCGGGGCTTCGGGGCCCCTCGTCGAAGCGGCGCGGTATGGTTACCGCATTTATCCTCATGAACGTCGAGCGCCCGCGCTTGAAATCGATCGCCGACGATCTGCTCGCAATCGACGGCATCGCCGAAGTCTATTCCGTCGCCGGACCGTTCGATCTCGTTGCAATCGCCCGCGTACGCGAACACGAACAGCTCAACGATCTCGTTACCGAACGCGTCGGCGCGCTCGACGGAATCGAATCGACCGAGACGCTCATCGCGTTCCGATCCTTCGCCAAGAAAGATCTCGGCTTACTTTGGGATATCGGGGAAGAGCAGGCATAGCCTCGCTCTAAAACAACGATAGTTGAGCGTGCTCTTCGAGATATTCGGCGTCGATGCCGAGGCGCCGCAGGCGGTGCGTGAAATCGTCGCGTCCGTGGACGAGCAAGACTTTACGCGGTTGAACGCGCTCGATCGTTTGCAGTAACGACGGATAATCGGCGTGGTCGGAGAGCGCGAAGGTGCGATCGACGCCGTAACGGTAGCGCGCGCTCCGATCGATCGCCCAGCCGGTGAGCATCGCGCTCCGCGTTTTCCCTTTCCTCGGCGGCGCGTTCGAGCGCCCGGGCGGACGAATCTCGGCGTAGCCTTCGGAGACGTCATCGCCGACCTCTTCCGGTAACGCAACCCCACAAGCGCGATAGACGGCGGCGATCTTCGCTACCGCCGAATGTACCCGGATCGGTATGCCCGCAGCGCCGAGGATCGCCATCGCCTCCTGCGCCTTTCCCAGCGAGTACGCATAGAACACGGGCGTCGCTCCGTCTTCTAAGGCCGTGCGCGCGAAACCGACGATCTCCGCTTCAACTTGTGCGCGCGGAGGAAAAACGTACTGCGGCGAACCGAACGTGCACTCCATCACCAGAACGTCGGCGGACTTGATCTCGGTCGCTTCTGCGGTTCGCGATGCGGTGAGTTTGAAGTCGCCCGTGTACACGTGGCGCCCCGTCGCACCTTCGACGAGCAACTGCGCGCTGCCGAGAACGTGGCCGGCAGGGAAGAGCGTGAGGCGATACTCGCCGATCTCCCACGGTTCGTTGAAACGATGGCTTTCGAAAGCACTGCGCTTGCGCGAGCGGAAGCGTACCGCGCAGAGCGCGGCGGTCTCCGGGGTGCAGATGACGACGTCGTGTTCGCGGGCATGGTCGGCATGCGCGTGCGAAACGTAGCCGCGGTCGCGCCGCCGCGACGCATCGACCCAGAGGTCGATCGCCGGCAGGTAGAGGCTTGCGTCGCGTTTGGCGAACATAGGCCGAAGCGCTTCGGTGCAACGCTCGCGCGCTCTTGCGCGTTGAAGGTGGAACTATGGCTCGCATCTATGACTCGATCGTCGATACCTTCGGCAATACGCCGCTCGTGCGGATACCGCGGCTCAATGCCGGCTTGCCCGGGCAGGTCCTGGTCAAGGTTGAATCCTTCAACCCGGCGGGTTCCGTGAAAGATCGCATCGGCATTGCGATGATCGAGGCAGCGGAGGCCGACGGCCGCCTACGCCCCGGGATGGCGATCGTCGAACCGACCAGCGGGAATACGGGCATCGCGCTTGCATTCGTCGCCGCGGCGAAGGGCTATCCCATCGTTCTCGTCATGCCCGATACGATGACGCTCGAACGCCGAAATCTCCTCAAAGCCTACGGAGCGCAACTGGTGCTGACGCCGGGGAGTGCCGGAATCAAAGGCTCGATCGCTCGGGCGACCGCGATTCGCGACGCCGCGCCGGCGCGCTATTTCATGCCGCAACAATTCGAGAATCCCGCGAACCCTGAGATCCATCGTCGGACGACCGCCGAGGAAATTTGGCGCGATACCGACGGCAGCGTCGATCTCTTCGTCGCGGCGGTCGGCACCGGTGGAACCTTGACCGGTGTCGGACGGCTGCTGAAAGAGCGCAAGCCGGGCGTGCGCGTCGTCGCGGTCGAGCCCGATGCTTCACCGGTGCTCTCCGGCGGCGAGCCCGGTCCGCATAAAATCCAAGGTGCCGGAACCGGCTTCATTCCGCCCATTCTCGATACCGCGATCTTCGACGAGATTATCCGCGTTACCGACGGCGAGGCGATCGCGATGGCGCGCCGGGCGGCGCGTGAGGAAGGGCTGCTCGTCGGTATCTCGGCCGGCGCGAACATCCACGCGGCGCTCGAAATTGCGGCGCGCCCGGAGATGCGCGGAAAACGCATCGTGACGATCGGCTGCGATACCGGCGAGCGCTATCTCAGCAACCCGGTCTTCGCCGAGCTCGAAGCCGTCGTCGTCGACGCCGGCATCGCCGCGGAGTCGCCGTAATTGAATGCTGAAGAGCTCGGCGGCGTCGCAGCCGTCGAAGTTCGACGCGGCGCCTTCGTTGAATCCCGGCATCGCATCGCGGCATGCGCGAGCGATGCATCCGGACGGGTTCTTTTCGCGATGGGCGATATCGACCGTCCGGTCTATCTGCGCTCCGCTGCGAAGCCGTTCATCGCCGCGACCGCCGTTGCCGCCGGGGTTCGCGAGGCGTTTGGACTCACGATGGAAGAGATCGCCGTCATGTCGGCGTCGCATAGCGGCGAGCCCTTTCACGTCGCGGCGGTTCGCTCGATCCTTCGCAAGATCGATCTCGACGAGTCGGCACTGCAGTGCGGAACGCATCTCCCGCTCGACGAACGCAGCGCGCACGAATTGATCCGCGCCGGGCTCGCGCCGAGCTCGGTTCACGATAATTGCTCGGGAAAGCACGCGGGAATTCTCGCGCTGACGCGCTTGCTGGGCGCGGACGTCGCGACCTATCGCGACGCCGCTCATCCCGCGCAACGCGCGATTCTCGATCTCTGC
>JAKBCP010000053.1 GCA_021807645.1 bacterium | reverse complement strand
GAATATCGGCTGCGACTTGCGAACCGGTCATTCCGGCGGGAGCGAAGCCTCGCTTGACGATCGCGCGCGACTGCTCTTCGACTGCGGTGTGACAGGTCAACATCACTAATCCGCGCCGTTGCAACGCCTGGATCGAACGATCTTGATACGTCGATTTTTCGTTGTCGGGATCGCCGGAGAGGTTGAACGGCGTATGCGAGGGATAATGATAATTTTTCGTTGCGAAGGCGCCGTCGGGTCCCTTGATGTTGAAGAACTCGCCGATGCGATATTTCGCCCACACGTAGTCGCTGAAATTATAGCTCGAGGCCGGGCCGTGCGCGGCGAAGGCCATCGCGATCTTCTGCTCCGGATATCCGTACCCGAAATGCAGCCCGTTGAGCGCATTCTTGATATTGTTCCAGACAACCGGATTGGGATTGAGAATCTCCCACATCTGGCGAATCTCCGCCGGGCGCCCCAGAACTTTCGCGAAATGTGCCTCGTCGAAGTTGGCTTTCCGTTCGACGAGCGCCGTGCCGCCGGGAACTGCTGCCGCAGCTTCGGCGAGCGTCGGCGCGAGGGCGACGATCGAGGCCGAGGTTGCAAGAAAGGCTGTGCGTTTCATGAGTGGGTTCCTCCAGTTGTGAAGCCGTAAGAAGCATAGATGGCACGCGCGCGCGCGCCGGTAAGAAACGTAACGAACGCTTTAGCCGCCGCCGGGTGCGGCGCCTTCGTTATCGTGGCCGCTTGGTAAATCGCCGTCGCGTTTTCCGAAGCGGGAATTTTCACCACGGCGAGACGCCCGGTGAGTTTCGCTTGATAGAGCGCTTCGGAGATCCACACGACCCCCGCATCCGCGCGCCCCGAGAGAATCCAGCGCGGGCTCTGCCGATGATGGATTTTTGTGAGAAGCGTCGTTCCCGCTCTGCGCTTGCTCACCATAATCGTCGAGACCAATGCGGCCCCGCCCGCCTTCCGGTACGCCGCCTGAATCTGCCCCGAGACGCCTTCCCATGCGGGGTTCGGCATCGCGACGCGAACGTCGGCACGACCGAGATCGCGCAGACCCATCACGTGTTTGGGGTTTCCTTTTCGCACGAGAATCGCCAGCGTATTGGTGGCATAGGTGTGCGCGGGGCCGACGACGCCGCGCTTGCGTTCGATCGTCATGCGCTTCTTGCCGGAGAGAAAGACGTCGGGTTGCGGATCGATAACGAGGTTGCCGATCTGCAAGGCGCCCGCCTCAATCTGTTTGGCGAGAATTCCCGGCGGCAGCGTTTCGTAAAACACGCGCTTGACATCGGGATGTTCGCGTTGGAACGCGGCAACGAGCGCATGCATCGCCATGTATTGGTTGCCGGCGGCGAAGATGACCAGCTGAGCGTTCGCCGGGTTCCCATGCAGATCGGGAACGACGTCGACGTTCGGAACGGTGAAGTTGTAGGGGGTGACGCCGAGCAACGCGGCGGCGAGAATCGCCGCGGCGGCAGCGCGGAAACGAAATGGAAGCATCATGCTCCGAGCATAGGAGCGACCATTCTATAAGTCAAATAACATCTTAGATGCAAACCCATTTGTTTTACTTATGACTATCTCGCTCTCGCAGCTTGAAACGCTTACTGAAGTCGCCAAGCGAGGCTCCTTCTCGAAGGCGGCCCGCGCCCTGGGCATCTCGCAGCCGGCGGTCAGCCAGCAGCTTGCGACGCTCGCCTCGGCACTTGGCCTCGCGCTTTTTTCGCGTGAAGCGGGACGCCCGGAGCTCACCGAGGCCGGCCGCATGGTCGCAGAGCGTGCCGGAACTCTCGTCGCCGCGGCCGAGGCCCTGCAACGCGAAGCCGACGGCTACGTTGCGGCGCGGAGCGGCCGGCTCGATTTCGGGGCGACGCGTACCATCGGGACCCATCTCGTGCCGAAGCTGCTCGCCGATTTTCTCCGCGATCGCCCCGGGGTCGAACCCCGCGTCCGGATCGCCAATACCCAAGAGGTCGAACGGCTCGTTCTGCACGGCGACCTCCTCTTCGGATTGATCGAAGGCACGATCGACGATCCGCGGCTGGAGACGCGCCCCTTCGCCCACGACCGCTTGCGCCTCATCGTTGCGCCGCAGCACCCATTCGCCGCGCGCATGGGTATCCGCGCCGCCGAACTCGCGCGCGAACGCTTCGTCAGCCGCGAACCCGGCTCGGGCACGCGCGACCATGGCTACGACGCTTTGCGCGCGGCGGGGGTCGAGCCACCGATCGCGCTGGAGCTGCCCAGCGGTGAGGGAATCGTGCGCGCAGTCGAAGCCGGGCTCGGCATCGCGATCCTCTCCGAACGCGTCGTCGAACGCGCGATATCGTTACATCGCGTCGTGCCGGTCGCCATCGACGATCTCGTCCTGGAGCGCGATTTTTACATACTTCTGCGACGCGAGCGTCCGCTCGCACCGCTCGCGCAGGCATTCATCGCCACGCTGCTCGGCGAACCCGCCGCCGCCGAGCAGAGCAAAGGTTCGCGCAGCACGGCGCGGAAAGATCGACGTCGAAGGAGTGGGCGTTGAAGAAGGATGATGATTTAGCCGCGCTTGCCAAAGCGATCGACGCCGTCGCACCTCGTCGTATGGCGAGCGCAGATGATAGCGATCTGCATCTCGCCCCACCGCACCTGCCCTTCGTCGCCGAGACCGATCCGGCGATCTCCGTCGAAATCGTCGAACTCCGACGTCTTGACACGACGATGCGCGTCTATACCGCCGGGCCGCGCGTCGTGCGCGCAAACACGCCGGGAATCGTCGTCGTTCCACACCTCTGGGGCGTCGATGCCACGATTCGCGATATCGTGCGCCGTTTTGCAAAGGCCGGCTTTTCGACGGTTTCTCCCGACCTGTATGCGCGCTTCGAAGCTCCGTCGGGCGACGAATCCTGCGATCGCAAACTCTTCGAACCGTTCGCCAAACGCATCGACCGTCGACAGGCCGACGGCGATATTCGTGCGGCGGCACTCTGGCTGCAAGCCCGCTCCCCTCAAGGGCTCATCGGCATTACCGGACTCTCGGTCGGCGGGCATTACGCCCTGCTGCAAGCCGCCGACAACAACGATATCTTCAACTGCGTCGCGCCTTTTTACGGCTCGGTCGATCGCATTACGCCCGATCAAATCCACATTCCGGTCTGCGGAAGCTACGGCGAACACGATTCGCTCATCTCCGTCGATCAAGTGCGGTTCTTCCGTACGCTCCTGACCGTTCCCAACGATCTTCGCGTCTATCAAACCGCCGGACACGATTTCTTCGACGATCGCCGCAGCGCGTACGCGCCCGCGGCAGCGAGCGATGCCTGGAAACGCACGCTGGAGTTCTTCAGAAGCCACCTCGTCCCGAAACGCTGACCGGATGAGTGCGACGCTGGTTTTCGTTCTACTTATCGCCGCGGTCGTTATTACCGCGGCGGTTACGGCACTGCTCGTACGCAACGGCCGCGGCAACCGAGACGATGCCGCAGCAAGATTTGAACTGCTGCTCGAGCGCGCGAAGAACGATTTAGCCGCGACCCAGCGCGACCTCGTCGATTCGTCGCGCGCAGAGTTTCTCGCTCTCGCCGGACAACGCTTGGATACCACGCAGGCCGGGATCGCGGCGAAACTCTCCGAACTTGTCGCTCCGGTCGGCGAAAAGCTCAACCAAGTCGATGCCTTCGTTCGCGAGCTCGAACAAGCTCGCCTGACGGCCTATGCCGAATTACGCACGCAAGTCGAACAGCTCGCCAAAAGCGGCGGAGAGCTCAGCCTCGCTACGGCGGCGCTCTCGGAACGAACGACGAAACTCGCATCGGCGCTGCGCAATCCGCAGACGCGTGGGCGCTGGGGCGAATTGCAACTGCAGCGGGTCTGTGAGTTGGCGGGTATGTTGGAGCACTGCGATTTCGAAGCGCAAAAGCGCTTCACCGGCGTCGAGAAGACGCAGCAGCCCGATATGATCGTAAAATTGCCGCAGGAGCGCTTCATTTGCGTCGATGCGAAAGTCCCGCTCGACGCCTATCTCGATGCCGTCGAGAGCACCGACGAAGCAACCAAAGCGGCGCATTTTAAGAAGTACGGAGACGCACTCAAATCGCGGATCAACGCTCTCGCCGCGGCAAAATACCAAACGATTCCCGGCAGCGTGGATTTTGTCGTTATGTTCATTCCCGGCGAGAATTTTCTCAGCGCCGCCTACTCGCAAGATGAAGATATCATCGAATTTGCCGCGAAGAAGGCCGTCTACGTCGTGGGACCGCTGACGTTTATGGCGCTGTTGCGTTCGTACGGAATGGTCTGGCAGAGCCTCAAACAAGAACAAAACGTCCGCGAGATCGCCGCGCAGGGCCGGGTCGTTTTCGACCGCGTGCGCGTTCTTTCCGACCATTTGAATGACCTCGGCAAGAGCCTCAACACGGCGGTGACGGCGTATAACAAAGCCGTCGGCTCCTACGAATCGCGTTTGCTCCCCGGAAGCCGCGAGCTCGCAAAGCTCGCCGGAAACCCCGAAGCGGCGACGCAAGGAGAGATCGACCGCATCGAAAGCAACGCGGGCACCATCACGGCGTTGAGCGCACAAGAAGCCGCTTTCGCACTCGCACGCGAAGAGGAGCGCGATAGAATCGCGCTCCAAGACGGTTCGCTCGGCGGTTAGATCTTGTGGGTCGCTTCCCAGCGCTTGAGTGCTGCAAGCGTGTTTGCGACGTGTTTTCCTGGTTGCAAATTCGTATAGGTGTAGATTATCCGGCCCTGCGGCGAGATCACGTACGACGTACGGTTGGCGTACTGCGGGGCCGCAGTAAGTACGGCGTCGTATTCTTTCATCACCGTCTGGTTGATATCGGCGGCGACGGGGAATTTACGGCGACAGACGCTGACGGAAAAGCGCTGTAATTTCGCAAGTGGATCGTGCGAGACGCCGATCACCGTTGCGTGAAGCGCCTTATATTTGCCGATCGCGTCGGCAAAATCGTGCGCTTCGATCGTGCAGCCCGGGGTGAATGCCGCCGGGTAGAAATAGAGCACGACCGGCCCTTTCTTCAGCGCCGCGGCGAGCGAAAACGGAAACACCTTGCCGCCTTGCGTCGCCTGCAACGTAAACATCGGCGCCTTCGCACCGACCGGCAGGGCCGCTTGGGCGGCCGGCGTGAGGATCCCCAGGAACAGCGCGCCGAGCGCGAGAGAACGGAAAAACGTTGAACGCATAGTCACTACCTCCGTGCCGTTCAACGAGCCGCACGCCCGCGAAGTTGCACGGCACGAAGGTAAAGCCGACGGTCGGCGAGCCTACAAGCCCATCCGACGCGCGATCACCACGCGCTGAACCTCGTTGGTTCCCTCGCCGATCTCGTTGATCTTCTGGTCGCGGTACATCCGCGAGACCGGATATTCGTCCATAAAGCCGTAGCCGCCGTGGATCTGCACCGCCTCGTTGACCACCCGGCGCGAGACTTCGCCCGCGTAGAGTTTCGCCAGGCTCGCCGTCTGCAGAAAGTCGCGTTTGTTATCTTTCTCCCACGCCGCTTTGAGCACCATCAGTTTGGAATGCTCGATCTCGCAGAGCATATCGACGAGCTTGAATTGGATCGCTTGGAACTTCGAGATCGTCTGCCCGAAGGCGCGACGCTCTTTTGCGTAAGCGAGCGCTTCGTCGTACGCGCCCATCGCGAGGCCGACGCTCAGCGCGGCGACCGAGATGCGGCCGCCATCGAGGATCGTCAAGAATTGCTTGAGCCCTTCGCCGCGTTTGCCGAGCAGGTTTTCCTCGGGAACGCACGCATCGACGAACGAGAGCTCGCGGGTATCGGAGGCGCGCCACCCCATCTTGCGATACTTCTTGCTACGCGTAAATCCGGGCGTCGTCTGCGGAACGATGATATTCGATATCTCCGAGCGACCGTCGGCCCGCTTATCGGTTACGGCGGTAATCGTCGTGCCGCCGCTGATATCGGTGCCCGAGTTCGTGATGAACGCCTTGGTGCCGTTGATGCGCCACTGCCCGCCTTCGAGCTGCGCCGTGGTGCGACAATTGCCTGCGTCGCTCCCCGCTTCGGGCTCGGTGAGCCCGAAGCCCCAAAGCATCTTGCCCTGCGCGAGCGGCACGAGGTAGCGCTGTTTCTGCTCTTCGGTGCCGAAGAGGTAGAACGGCGTCGCGCCGAGGGAGACGTGTGCCGCCATCGTGATCGCGGTCGAAGCGTCGGCGCGCGCGATCTCCATGATCGCCAGCGCATAGCTGACGGTATCGGCCCCGGCGCCGCCGTAAGCCTCGGGAAAGGGAAGCCCCAGGAAACCGAGCTCGGCCATCTTAGCAACGAGATCGTAGGGGAAGGCCTCTTCGCGA
>JAKBCP010000052.1 GCA_021807645.1 bacterium | reverse complement strand
TCGATCGCCGCGTGCAGCACGGCGTAGCACTCTTTCTTCCATCCTACGGAGCGCTGCCCGCGCTCCCCGATGCAACCGTCCTCGAACTCGCGCCGGTCGCCGGCTCGCCGCCGTTTACGAACTATCGCGTGCTCGGAACCGCCGATAATTTGCAAGCCAACCCCGCCGGCTATTATCTTGCGTATGGGCTCGCAAGCGAATCGACGATCGGCGTCCCCTCCGTCGGCACAACAATCGCGGTCGCGGGAACGCTGGAAAGAGCGGGCGAGAACGTGCCGCTTCGCACGGCCTTCGGCGGCGGCCCGATCTTCCTCCGCGCGGGGAGCTATCACCACGATCCGGAGGGTCCGAACGGCGCCGGATTCTCGGTAGCGATACCGACGACGGCGATCGGCATCACGGCGAACGGTCGCGTGCTGATCGTCGAGATCGACGGAAAGAATCCGCATTACAGTATCGGCGTCACCCGTCGCCAACTCGCGGCGTTCATGCTCTCGCTCGGCGCACGCGACGCGATGGCGCTCGACGGCGGCGGCTCCTCGGTGATGCTCGTACGTACGCCCGGTCGGATGCACCCGCACGTACTCGGGGTTCCCTCCGACGGTACGGAGCGACGCATCGCCGAGGGAATCGCGCTCGAAGAACTCGCGCCTGTCGGGCCGCCGGCGGCGCTCGCCGTTCGTCCGCAAAAAATTCGCGCGTTGGTCGGAGCGCGCATCGCGCTCCATATTCTCCGCGTCGATCGTGCGCTGCATCCGCTCGGCGCGGTTGCGTCGGCGATTCGCGCTCGTATCGAACCGTCATCGCTCGGCCGTTTCGAAGCCGGCACCTTCGTCGCGCGCGCACCGGGTGTGGGACGCCTCGTTCTCGGCGATGGGAACCTGCGCGGAGGCATCGCGCTCGAGGTCTTCGCTCGGCCCGCGTCGATGACGATCCACCCGCGGCTCGCCGATCTCGCACCCAACGGTACGCTGCAACTTCGCGTCGTGGCGCGCGATGCCGACGGCGCACGCATCGCCCTTCCCGACGAGCTCCCGTGGCGCGCGGTCGGAGCGAGGGTTACGCCCTCGGGACTGCTCGCGGCCGCGAGCGCCGATGCCGACGTGCAGTTGGAAATCGGCGGTGCGATCGCAGCGAAAACTATCCACGTCGGCGCTCACGCCGTTCGGTTGCGTCTCGCAAGCATCGCACGCTTCCTGAGCGTTCCCGCCTCCGAGACCGGCGGCGTTCGCGCGACGCAGAATGGCCGCGCCATCGAACTCGCCTACGATTTTAGCGGTGCGGAACGCGCCGCATTCGCGCTGCTCGAACAACCATTGCCGTCGGAGACGACCGCGCTGACGTTCGACGTCCGCTCTGCGGGAGATGGAGGCTTTCTCCGCGTTGCGATGCGCGATGCGCGCAATGACGACATCTTGTTGACCGCGGAGCCGCTCGATCGCGCCGGCCTCCGCTCGGTCCGCGTTGCGATCCCGCGGACGGCGTTGCCGCCGCTACGACTGACGGGCATCTACATCGTTCGCGCGCTCGGCCCGATGAACGCGAACCGTTCGGCGGGGAGTATCGAGCTATCGAACCTGCGTGCGTGGGTCGCCGGGTCGTCCACCGAAGAGCCGGAAGCCGAGCGCCGCCAACGCGAGCAATACCGCTAATCCGAGGATCGGCTGCGAGGGAACGGCGAGTACGACGATCGCGGGATAGCGATGGATGCGCGGCTGCAAAAACAGGTCGGCGACGCGCGTGCGCTTGCCGTTCGCTGCGAGCCCAAGGCTATGCGCGAGCGTGCGACCGAGCGAATCGTCGACTGCAAAGAGGACCGTGCGGTGCGCGCTCCCGCCGCGCAGTAACTGCGCCTGCGCTGCGGTGAAGAGCACGACTTTTACATCGCGATGCACCGCCGGCAAAGCAAAGGAATCGAAGGGAAGATTGAACCCGGCGATCTCCTGCGTGTGCTGCATCAACAGCACCGGCGAGAGAAAGGTGCTCCCGGTAGGTTGGGTGATCGTGAGATGCGCGCCGGCGAGCGTATCGGCGCTCACGGCGACGACCGTGCGTTCCAAACAGCGTAATAACGTCGCGCCGCGATAGAGAGCGTGGCGGCAGGAGATCGGCGAGCGCTCTCCCCCGCGCTCGAGCACGACATGCGCGCCCGGACGATCGAGATCGGGGAACACCAGCGTCGCCCCGAGCTCCGGAAGCGCGACCTGCGCTCCGGGAACCGCAACGATCGTGCGCGGATCGGGAGCGAAGAGCGAGTTCGAGAATCCCGCCGCGCCGACGACGAGCATCGCCGCGAGCATCAATAACGCGGCAACGGTGCGACGACGCGTCGGCACCGTTCGCAAACTCCGCAACACGCGAATGGTGCCGAGCAGCGCGAGCGCAGCGATCGCCAAAATCCACCACGTAGCGTGGATGAAGGAGGCGTCGGGGAAAGCGAGTTCGGCGATCGCTGCTGCAAAGAGCAGGATGCAGAAAACGACGCCGATTCTCATGGTGACTCCAAAAGCGGTGCGAGGGCGCGAACGATCTGCGGATAGGTGAGCGGCCCGTCGAATGCACGCACCACGATCCCGCGCCGATTGACGATCGCCGTCGTCGGAAGGCCGAAGGCTCCGAATGCACGACCGTAGCGTTGCGATGGATCGACGACGATGCGATACGTGATACCGAGCGAGCGCGCAAACGAACGCGCGACCGCCCCCGATTCACCCTGGTCGATACCGATCACGCGCACTCCGTGCGCGGCTTCCTTCCGAGCGACGCGTTCGAGATCGGGCATCTCCGCTCGGCACGGCGGGCACCACGATGCCCAGAGGTTGACGACGAGCACCCGTCCCCGTTCGTCGGCGAGCGTGTACGGGGCGCCGCGCTCGTTGAGGAGCGGGAGATCGGGGATCGGGGCACCGATCAGCGTTCCGGGGCCGGCCGCGGTCGAAGGGCGGAAATAGGGGAGCAACAAAAAGGCCGCGAGCGCGATCGCAGCGACCACCAGAAGCCAGCGCCAAAGCCGAGTCATCGGAGCGAGCATACGACCTCCTCACCAATCTCCCATGCGATCTTCATCGACCTCACCCTCCAGAACCAAGCTTCCCGGCGGCAGAATTGCGGCATAGAGCGGCACGCCGGAATGCCGCACGAACGTTTCGAAGCGATCGCCGCGATCTGCGGCGAGTTCGTCGAGCCGAAAGAGTACGTCGGCGCTGCAGGCCGCCTGTAGCGGAGCGACGTTAAAGAGCTGCCGAAAGCGGTCGAACGCCGCAGCAAACGCTGCCTCGTCGAATCGGGGCTCGAGAGATACTTCGCAACGAACGCGTTCCAGGTACTCGACTCCCTCTAAACGAATCGTGGGCTCGCTCATGCCCGCTCACATTCTCGACGGCCGTGCTCTTGCAGCCGAGATGCGCGCCGATTTAACGGCACGCGCCGCGGCGTTGCGCGCTCGCGGCATCCGACCGCGATTGACCATCGTGTTCGTCGGTGAGAACGAGTCGAGCGTTGCCTACGTTCGCAACCTCGTTCGCAGCGGCGAGCGATGCGGCGTCGATGTCTGCGTCGAGCGTCTCCCCGAAAGCAGTGATACGGCAACGGTTCGAAAGAGCCTGGAACGCCTCGGGCCCGACTCCAACGTTCACGGCGTGATGCTGCAGCAACCGCTCCCCGAATCGCTCTCGATCCGACAGATCGCCGACGCGATTCCGCCCGAGAAGGATGTCGACGGCGCGCACCCTACCAACCAGGGGAACCTTGCCTTCGGCAGCGGCACGCGTTTCATTCCCGCGACGCCGGCCGCCGTCATGCGCCTGCTCGAGCGCAGCCCTCATTGGCCGCCGCTCGGAAGGCGCACCGTCGTCATCGGGCGCTCGATCGTGGTCGGGCTGCCGGTAGCGATGTTGTTGCTCGCCGCCGATGCCACCGTCACCGTCCTCCATAAAGAATCTGCGAGTCTCCAGCCCTATCTCTCGCTTGCCGAGATCGTCGTCGTCGCAACCGGCGTTCCGGGGCTGATCGGCGGGGGAGATATCGCGCCGGGTGCGACGGTGATCGACGTCGGGACGACCGTCGTCGATGGCGTGCTACGCGGAGATGTCGATTATGAGAGCGCTCTTGCGGTCGCAGGCGCAATCACTCCGGTGCCCGGCGGCGTCGGCCCGGTAACGAATATGACACTGCTGCACAACGTTATCGAAGCCGCGGAATCGGCGTAGCGAGCTAATTTAAGCTGAAGTAGGTCCCGAGCAATGGATCGGGCGCAGTGCGATGCAAAATATCTTCACCGCGCGCACGGCGTAACTCGATCTCCGCACGACGGCGCTCCACGACGCGCCGCAATTGCGGCAGCAGACGTTCGAGCACATCGATCTCGGCGCGCAAGCGAATCTCGGTCTCCGTCAATTCGAGCAAACGCTGTTTGATGCTCTCCGAGATCCGCAGAGCATCGGCAACAAAAAACGAGAGCGCCGCCGGATCCTCGGGGGCGTCCGCCTCCAGTTCATTTCCGGAGTACTCGACGATCAACGCGAGATACTCCTCGAACGCCGTTTTCAGCCGCTCGGCAAGTTCGTCGAGGACGCGCGAGGGGGGTGCTTCTTCCACGATCTCCGCCCGCACGAGCAGGTACGGTTCGCGTGCGAGGACTTCGAGAATGCGGAAGCGTTCGGTGCCGATCGTTTGGATAAAGTATCGGCCGAGCGGTAGTTGATGCGCCGTTGAAATTTCCGCGATCGTGCCAAGTTCGTGCGGCGTCACCTCGGGGTCACCCGCTTCTGCTCCGTCGGCGATGAGCGCGACCCCGAAGCCTTCGCCCGACGCAAGACATTCGGCGATCATCTGGCGATAGCGCGGTTCGAAAATATGAAGGTTCAGCGCTGCTCCCGGGAAGAGCACCGCATGAAGCGGGAAGAGGCGCAGCCTCGCAATCATGGGGTGCTAGGCGTTCGCCCCCGAGGTCGCACGGCCTTCCCCGGAGCCAGCGAAGCGGGCCGATTCGGCGTGCAGCGCGAAGCGTTGGCGGGTGGCCGATGCAATAACGTACCTCGAAAGCGTACACCCGCCGATTCATGCGCTCTTGTTGGAGCTCGAACAACACGCGCGCAAGGACGGCGTTCCGCTCGTCTCGCGCGATACCGGGCGCCTGCTCTCGACGCTCGTCCACGCGATGCAGGCCAATCGCATTTTGGAGATTGGGACCGGATACGGCTATGCGACGCTTTGGATGGCCTTCGCCCAACCCCCGATGGGGAAAATCTGGACGCTCGATACCGATGTGACGCGAACGGAGATCGCGCTTTCGTATTTTCAGCGTTCCGGCGAAGGCGACTATATCACCCTCTTCAATCAGAGCGCGCTCGAACTCTTACCGAACTTCGGGCATCGTAACCTCGATATCGTCTTTCTCGATGCGCGCAAATCCGAGTATATCGAGTATCTCGATCTCGTAGTGCCGATGCTCAAGCGTTCGGGGCTCATCGTCGTTGACGACTGCCTGCTCGGCAACGTCGCCGAGACTCCGGCAAAAGGCGATAGCGAGGACGAGCGCGCGATTCGCGCCTTCAACGAGCGCTTTCTCAGCCATCCCGATCTCGACGCGACGATTCTTGCGCTCGGCAACGGCATCGGGATCGGGGCTCGCATACGGTGAGTCGCGGCGAGCACGCGCTCGCAGAGGCAACGCGTGCGGCGCTGCGCTGCGTTCCGACGGGTGTTGCGGTCGTGACGGCGGTCCACGAAGGCGAAACGCGCGGCATCACGATCAGCGCATTCACCAGCGTCTCCCTCGAGCCGCCGACGCTCTTGATCTGCATCAATCGCCAGGCGCGCAGTTATCTCTATATCGCGCAGTCGCGGCGCTTCGCGCTCAACGTTCTTGCAGCCGATCAGCGAGAGATCGCCGAACGATTTTCGGGAAAACGACGTGAACGACAATTCGAGGACCTCGCCACCCTACCCGGCCTCGGCAATATTCCGCTGCTCGCAGGAGCGCTCGCCCACTTCGATTGCGTCGTCTCGGCGGAGCACGAAATCGGTTCGCACTCCATCTTCATCGCCGAAATCGAACGGGCCGCACATCGATCCGGCGAACCGCTCGGCTATTTCGACGGTGCATTCCGCAGCTTTGCCTTGGAACGCGTTCCGTGATTCTCGAAAGTTTCGCCGTCGGTGCGCTCTCCTGCAACGCGACGATCCTCGGCGATGAAGAGAGCGGCGAGGCCATCGTCATCGACGGCGGCGACGGCCGCGACGAGGTGCTCAAGCGGCTTGCAGCCCGCGGCCTCCGCGCGCGCTACCTCGTCCACACGCACGCGCATTTCGACCATATCGCCGATGTCGGCGGCCTCCGCGCGCGAACGGGCGCCCGTGCGCTGTTGCACCCCGCCGATCTGCCGATCTAT
>JAKBCP010000051.1 GCA_021807645.1 bacterium | reverse complement strand
CGACCGCCAGTTCGTCGGTTTCATCGATCGAATCGACCGATTCGAGCGTGACGGGAGCCTCGCGGTCATCGATTATAAGACCGGATCGATCGCCGAAAGCGCGAAGGAGTATCGCGAGCGCGTACGACGATTTGAAGACTTTCAATTACCGTTTTACTATTGGTCCCAGCAACTCGCCGGAGAGTCGGTCTCGCGCCTCGCGCTCGTCCCCTTGAAAGATCATACCGTTCCCGTCACGCCGGTCGAGCTTGAAGTCGTCTCCGCGGCGGCTCCGTCGAGAGATAACGGCGCGCGCGGCACGATCTCCATTCTCGATCTCGAGCGCGCGCGCGACCGCATGGTGGAGCTCGCCGACGAGATCTGCAGCGAACGAATCGACGCGTTTCGCGCCAGCACCGATCCGGATTCATGCGCCTACTGCATCTATACGCTCGCCTGCAGGGCCCGCCCGCAACCCGAGCCGGAGCGTTTCTCGCGATGAGCGAGATGCTGATCGTACGCGGCGGCGCGCGGAGCGGCAAAACGACGCGGCTCGTCGAGCGCGCGCTCGAGGCGGCGGCGACCTCGCGCGTCCTTTTACTCGGCATCGGAGGCAGCAGTACCGCAAATCTCCGTTCGCGCATTCCTTCCGCTTTGGGAAATCCGTTGACGGTCGCCGAGATCGGCGAGCTTGCGGGCGACATCGCACATTTTGCCGACCCCGCCTTGCGTTGTATCGACGAGACCGCTGCATACCGCATCTTCGAGCGCGCCGCCGAGGAGCTCTTCGCAGGCACGTGGCCGCCTGCCGATGCAACGATTGATATCGAGGTTGCCGAGCTTCGGTCGCCGGAGCGCTTTCTCGAACACGCACGAGGCCTCGTCGAACGCCTTCGTCGTGCCGCAATCGCACCTCGTGAGGTCGTCGAGCGCGCCGCCCGCGGGGCCACCGCATTTTACGCGCATCCGCCGAATCTGAGCTCCCCGGCGCTGCTCGCCTATCTCAACGATACGGCGCGGGGAGCGCTCGAAGTCGACACCGAGGAACTGCTGCGCCAGCACCGACGCGAAATGGACCTTGCAAAAATCATCGCCGAACTCTACGCGCGCTTCGAAGCATATCTCCGCGACGAGCATCTCGCAGACCGCTCTGCGGCATTCTCGCTGGCAACTGCATGGCTACGAGGAAATCCCGGTTCCGAACTGCGCGGCGCTTATGCCTTTGATGCCGTCTTTGTCGACGATGCCGAGCACTGCGACGAACGGATGCACGATTTTCTCGCCGCCCTCGTCGAAGGTGAATCGCGTTCCCTCACGCTTGCATGCGAC
Source organism: bacterium (assembly GCA_021807645.1). Taxonomy (GTDB): domain Bacteria; phylum Vulcanimicrobiota; class Vulcanimicrobiia; order Vulcanimicrobiales; family Vulcanimicrobiaceae; genus JABEUX01. The sequence goes on along the minus strand of JAKBCP010000051.1, from coordinate 5,092 downwards.
GAGCAAGGTGCTCATCGCCCAATGCAGGGCGCGCGCGTCGAACGGCTCGCCGACGGGGAGAGCGAACGCCTTACGGCGATCCCTCGGAGCGAGGTCCGTCCTAAAATCGAGCGCGCGCCGAATCGGGAGAGCGAGGCGCAGTGCGTCGCATCGTGGATCGCCCAGCGTATCGCGACGGGAACCCCCGCCGACGAGACGGCGATCCTACTGCGCGATCTCGACGACGGTGCGCGTTTCGAACGGGCGCTGCACGAGCGAGGGATCGCCGCAGCGCGCGCCGGACGCTGCGAGCTCTTCCGGATCGCCGAGATTCTCGACGCTTTCGCGCTTCTTTGCTGGGTCGCCGACCCGTACGCACACGACGCATTGCTGCGCATACTCGAAAGCCCGCGGCTCGCGCTCTCCGACGCAAGTATCGCCCTGCTCTGCGGCAAAGCCGCAAGCGATCAGCGCTCGCTCTTTAACGGCGCCGAACGCACGACCGACGACGCTCGCCCGAAAGCAATCCGCCTCGGCGACAACGTGTTATCGGGCGCGGTCGATCCGCTGCTCGGCGATATCGCGCGTGAACGCCTTGCTTGGCTGCGCGCGTTCCACGCCCGTGGCCAAGCGCGTCTCGAAACGGCGCCGCTGTTCGATGCAATCGAAAGCATCTGGGGGGAAGGGCTCGCACCTATCGGCCCGGAGGGCGACGCGCGGGAGCGCTCGCGGCAGGCATCGCTCGATGCGTTTCGCCTGCGAATCGCGGAGTGCGACGCAGGGAACGGCATCGCGGCCCTCTTCTCGCTCTGCGAACACCTGCGCGATGTTGCCGAGCACGAACGAACCGAGATCGCCTATCGACGGCGCGAAGGTTTCGTCACGATCGCCGAGATCGACGCGGCGATCGGCATTTCATTCGAGGCCGTCGCCATTCCGTCGTTACAGGCCGGTGCGTTTCCGGCGTATTACGTACCTCCGGCCTTTCTTTTCACTCCAACCTACGGCCTCGCAACTCGCGAGAACGCCGGCGGCGCAAAGAGCACGCGAGCGGCTAAACACGCCTACGTCAATTATCGGTACAAACTGCGAGAGCGCCATATCGAGCAAGAGCGCAGGCTCTTTGCGTTCGCCCGCTCGCGCGCGAATGCGGCACTTTTGCTCACCGCCTCCGGGCGTCCGACGCGCGGGATCAATACGCCGGAGTTTCTCGAGGAGCTCCGACGGTGACGCCCGAGCTGCGCTCCATCGACGCGACGACCTATGCACGCGTCGTTCTTCCGCTCACCGCGCCGTTGTGGGCCGCCGGTCGCGACTTCGAAACGTACGCAAGGCATACCCTCGAATTAGCGCGCAGCGGTTACGGGCGAAACCATTATTCGACGGTCGGGCTTTACGACGGCACGACGCTCTGTGCGAGTTGTAAATGCTACGAACGCGAGATACGCGTCGGGGATAGAACGTTAAAGGCCGTCGGCATCGGTGCGGTCTTTACTCCGAAGGCGTTACGAGGGCGTGGATACGGAAGTGCGATGTTAGCGGCGCTGATGGATCGAGAGCACGCAGCGGGGAGCGATGCCCTCTATCTTTTCAGCGACATCGCTCCGGCATTCTACGAAGCGCTCGGCTTCAGTTCGTTTCCGTCGCGAGCATTCTCGCTTCGCGCCGACGATTTGCCGCACTCGCGCATGACGATCAAGCAGGCGACGCCGGAGGATCGAGCGGCGATTCGCCGCATGTTTGCGCGCCACGAACGCCTGCGCCCGTGGAGCTTCAAGCGTACGCCGCTCTTTTGGGAGTGGCTCTATCTTCGGACGCGGCACGGTTCCGAACATCCCAACGGCGACGCGCTTACCTTCGTGCTTCGCGAAGACAGCCGCGTCGATGCATACGTCACGGGAGTTCGGAGCCCGGTCCACGATTCGTTCATCGTTGACGAACTCGGCATTCGAGACGAACGAGAGCAAGATCTCATCGCCCCTTTCTTGCGCTCGGCGGCGGGCGACCTGCGCCGCATCGTCGGGTGGCTTCCACCCGAGCCGATCCGGCGGATGCTGCCGCGCGGCAGTATCCGCCGGCGAAAAGACGCGATTTTCATGGTTGCTCCGCTTTCGAGGGCCGGGCACGTCTGGGTACGATCGTCGAACGTCGCCGGCATCGGCGACCCGGTTTGGAGCACCGATCACATCTAGAAGAAATCAACCCTTCAGCGCAACCGAGCCAGAGCAAACGTGACGCAATCCATACGCAGAGAGGGCGGCGGGAAATCGATCGAGCGCGAGGACGAGGAGGTGCCTCACTATCGAATGGACAACCCCGACCGAGCCACTCTTCTCCTTCGCAACGATCTCCATGAAACCCCGCGAAGCCCTTATCACCGCATTGAATTTTGTGGTTAAGGGCATCGATACCATTGCACCAGGAAAACGAGAATTTGCATCGATGAAGGACGGCGTCGCCTCAACTGTTATTGGAGACTCATAATTATGCGCGCATCGATTCTGCGTATCGCCGCCGGAGCGGTTGCCTCTGCGTTCATGCTCACCGCGTGCGGAGGGGGCGGCAACGGCGCGTCGCTTCCTGCGGTCGCAGCCCCCGGCGCACCCGCTGCGCCGACCTCGCAGAAGAGCGTGCCGGTGCAGTTCACAATCGTCGTGCCGACGCCGGCGCCTACCACTGGGCGCGCGCCTGCCTACATCTCGCCCTCGACGCAATCGGTCTCCTTCGCGGTCGCGCCGCAGAGCGGCGGCAGTACGACGACCGCCGTATTGAACTGCACGACGACCTGCAACGGCACGATCGATGCGCCGGTCGGCAGCGATATCTTTACCGCCAAGCTCTTCGACGCAACGAATGGCGGCGGCAATCTGCTCGCCGCGGGGGCAACCGTGCAGAGCATCGTTGCGAATCAAGCGAACACGGTCCACCTCACCTTCAACGGCGTCGTGAAGTCGATCGCCGTCTCACTCTCCACGACGCAGGTGACGCCTGGTACCGCGGGCTCGGTCGGCGTCACCGTCACGGCGCTCGATGCCGACGGCAATACGATCGTCGGTCCGGGAGCCTACGTGAATGCAAGCGGCGCACAGTTGACGATTACACTTGCCGACTCCGACACGACCGGAAACTCCTCGCTCTCGCAGACGACGGTTATGCAACCCAGCACCGGCATCACGCTCAACTACACCGCCGCCTTCGACGCTAATCCAACCGTCACCGCGAGCGCGCCGGGGCTCACCTCAAGCGTTACGCCCGCGATCACCTTTCCCCCACCGACGCTCACCGGAATAAGCGTTTGGTCGGCAGCGACCAGCCAGGGCAGCATTACCGAGACGCTCACCGGCACGAACTTCGCCGCCGGCTCGACGACGGTGAACGCAGGCAGCGGCATCACCGTGAGCAACGTCAACGTCACGAGCACCACGACGCTCACGGCGAGCTTCAACGTCGCCCGCGCGAGCTTCGGCACGCAGAATATTAGCGCCACCACGGCGAGCGGCACCACGACGACGCTGCCCTTCACAACCGCAACGGGCAATATTTACACCGTCGACGTTACCACCGACACAACGCCTGGAACTCCGGCAGGATCCGGTACGGGCAGCGGTGCCGGTCTCGTCGGCGATCTGCGCTATGCGATCGTGCAAGCGAACGCCAACCCGGGATCGCTCATCACCTTTTCCTCGAGCATCTGCAGTGCATCGGCACCCTGTACGATCGCCCTCGCCGGGCCGCTCTATCCGATCTCGGCGAACACGGTGATCGACGGCGGAACCTACGGGAACGTCATCATCAATGGCGGAGGTACGTCGCGCATCTTCTGGGCGGACAGCGCTACGCAGTATTTGCTTAATCTCGACATTGAGAACGGCCTCGCGCAAGGCGGAACCAGCGGAGGCAGCGGTGGCGGCGGTGCAGGATTCGGCGGCTGCCTCTTTGTGAATTCGGCGAGCGTTTCCCTGATGAATGACAATTTTTCTGGGTGTGCAGCGACCGGCGGCAACGGCGGAGCTGGCGGCTTCGGTGGCGGCGGCGGCGGTATGGGAGGGAGCGGCGTCACCTCTGGTGGCGGAGGTGGGCTCCTCTCGGACGGTGATACTCTCGGTAATGGCGGAGCGGGCTTCAGCGGCGGCCTGGGCGGTGCCGCCGGCACCGCCCAGGCGCCTGGAGGCGCGGGTGCCTTCGGGCAGGGTGGAGGTCTCGGTGGTAGCGGCATCTCGGGCAGCACCCCGTCCGCCGGGGCTGCCGGAGGCGCGGGCGGCTTTGGTGGCGGCGGCGGGCAAGGCGGCACGGGAGGAAATGGTGTTGGCGGCCTTGGCTTCACACCAGGCGGAGCTGGCGGAACCGGCGGAACTGGCGGCTTCGGCGGCGGAGGCGGCGGCGGGGGCATCGGCGGCAGCGGTGAGCCTCAGATCACGTACGGTGTCGGCGGCGGTGGCGGTTTCGGCGGCGGCGGCGGCGGCGGCGGGCTAGCGGGGGGTGCCGGCGGAACTGTAATTGGCTTGAGTGTTGCGGGCGGCAGTGGCGGCAACAGTGAACTTTCGCCCCCGGGCGGTGGAGGGGGCGCAGCGGCCGGCCCCGCTGTCTTCGTGGTGGCGGGTAGCCTTAGGATCATCAATAGCGATTCGAGCGGCTCCACTGCCACTGCCGGTACCGCCGGCGTCCCCTTCATTGGCGGCGAAACAAACGGGACGGCCGATGCAACGCCGGTCTTCAACTACGGCGGCACCGTCAACGGCTCGGCGACCATCGGCCCGATCGTCAGCGCGCTCGGCACCGGCCTGCCGTAAAAACAGCGGAGGGCAGCGTTGAATCGATTAACGACTCCAGAGCGATAGTTGCTGCGAAGGACGCTCGCCGAGCGCCGCTACGCGCGTCCCGAGCAATCGAATCGGCGCGCCTCCGAGGCGCGCCCGCTCCAGAGAGCTGCGCGCCGCCCGGTAGATCGCTCTCGCCGATTGCGTCGGTTCGCGCAGGCTCGTCTGTCGAACGCGGACCGAAAAGTCGGCGCACTTTACCTTGACACCGATCGTGCGCGCCCAAAGCCCCTCTCGAACGAGTTTTTCGGCGAGTTCGCGCGCTTGCATCTGCAGTAGCTCGAGGAGACGCGCGC
>JAKBCP010000050.1 GCA_021807645.1 bacterium | reverse complement strand
TTCGTAGGTATCGCTCGCGCGAATGCTCAGCGATCCGTGGAAGCTGGGATAGATTCCTCCGGCCTCGGGCTCCCACGAAATCTCCCACGGTTCGTCGAAATGCATCGGGTCGTGGGCGACGGCAAACTGCATCGAGACCTCCTTGCCGAGCTCTCGATCGTGGAATGAAAGTGAGAGGCGCGCGGCAATGCGGTTCCCCGCGTCGACGACAGGCTGCAAGCGGTCGCGAAGTAGTTCTTTTGCCCGCGTATACGGGCAGGCGACCTGGCGTCGAACCTCGATCTCGGTCATCTACGCTCTCTCCTCCTCGTGGCCCGCTGCGCGGTCCTCGGTGCCGATCTCCTCTTCTAAGAGGCTATTGCCTCGATGTCCAATGCTCGTGAAGCTCTTTCATCACCTCTTCGCGTGCGCGCCGATAGCGTTCGTGGTTCGCTCCAAGGCCGGCTTCGGCGCGAGTCCGCGCTAGGAGCCTTTCGAGACGGGCGTCGGCTTCGGCGTGCGTGCGCCGATAGCGCTCGACGACGCTGTCCCCACGGGTGAATTCCGCGAGCATATTCGGCCAGCGAGCGAGTTCGGCGAGCTGGAGATCCCACAAGAGAAATCCCGCCATCGCGCCGAGCGCGGTGCGCGGCGTCTGCGGATCGATATCGTGCTGGAAATTCGCGTGCCACCGGAGCAGTTCTGTCGCGGGCATGGGGCGCGCAATTCCGTAGCCTTGCCCGCGATCCGCTCCCAGAATCGTTGCCGCTTCGATCGTTCCACGGTTCTCCAATCCTTCGACGGTGACGGGAATATCGAGAGCGTGTGCCAGGCGTGTGAGATGGAGGATGAATTCGAGTGCGCGTTGCGGATGCTGCTGCGTCCCCTCCACCAGCGCTTGATCGATTTTAACGCCGTCGAACGGGTAGCGATCGAGACGGACGAGCGAACTATGTGCCGATCCGAGGTCGTCTTGTTCGATTTCGATGCCTTCGCTCCGCAATTGCGCGATGAGCTGTTCGTGCCGCGTGAGATCCGCGACGTCTTCAGGCGTCTCGAGCATCTCGAGCGTCAGGCGCTCGGGAGGGAGATTGTTTTCGGTAAGGATCGCGAAAAGCACCTCGCGGTATCGTAGATCGGCGAGCGCCGGCGCGGGAATGTTGACGGCGATGTTGGTGCGAAGTCCGGCGCGTTCGAGCATCGTGCAGTCGCGGCAGGCAGTGCGAAGCACCGCTTCAAAAAGCTGCAGTAGGTCCGATTCGCCGAGCGCGGGGAGAAAGCGCTGCGCGGGAACCATCTCGCCGCGTTCGTCGATCAGACGGGCGAGCGCTTCGACTTTCACAAGCGAGCTGTCGCGGAGATCGACGATGGGCTGGTAGAGGACGGCGACGCTTTGCATATCGAGGAGTCGGCGATAGCCGGCGCTCTCGATCATGGGAACGATCGGCGAGCGAATGCGCCGTGCGACCTCGCGCCCGAGGACGAGTTGGAGATGGATGAGAAATTTTTCGATGCGATTGCTGGCGAAGAAACCCGGAAAGTTGCTGTAGAGCATGAGCAGCGCGATCGTGCGCCCCGATTCGTCGAGGAGCGGGACCGCCGCTCCGGCTCGGAAGCCGAGCTCCCCGGAGATCGAGCGCCACGGCGTGCGATCCTCGCCGGTCATCCACGCATGAGCGACCACAATTTCGGCGCTTCGCCAGGCGCGGCCGCCCGGGCCGCGCCCTGCCGGACGTTCGGCATCGATATGGATCTTCGGAATTTTGCCCTCTTCCATTGCCTCGTGATAGCGCCGCCCGACCCCGAAGGTCGCCTCGACCTGGAGCTCGCCGGAGGGGTCGGAACGAAGAAACATCCCGGCAAGCATCCCGTCGATCGAACTCATTGCCTCGAAGGCTCCACGAATGAGATCGGCGAGATTCGCCGCTGCGCTAATGCCGCGGTCGATCTGCGTGATCGTCGCGGTGAGGCTCCTGCCGACGATTCCGTAGCTCTCCGCCTGTTCGCGGATGTCGAGCAAAATGCGCTGATGCAGAATCCGCTCGATCCGGGCGGAGCGTTCGGCGGGCAAGCCGGAGAGCCGCTCGGCGATCTGCTCCTCGACGACCGCATAGGAATGAGCGAGCCATTGGGGTCCGAGCCCTACAAGGGCGTGGATCGAGCCGACCCGCCGTGCTTGCCGAGCGTGGGTTGCAAAATCGAGACTGGGCGAGAGAAGGAGGGCGAGATACTCCGCAAGCCGCTCTTGGAGGTGGGCAAACTCTTCCTCGCTGAGGCGGCCCAGAATATCGGCAACCGGTTCGCAGCGGCGAACCTGCTCGAAGGTCTGCTCTACGATCTCGCCCATCGCCCGCGCATCGAATGATGCGAGCTCGGCGAGCGCTGAAGCGGCCTCCGGGCCGTACGCTACCGAGGAGCCGCCCTCCGGTAAAATCACCACCGCCTCCTTGCGTGCGTGTTTCCCCCACGGACATGCTAGCACATCGTGCGTGCGTTTCCCTTCGCCAGGCTCGCCGAGCGTTCGCCCTTAACCTCGCGCGACGGCCCGCTTATCCTGATCCCCGTTCCCGGGGTTTCCCGGCGGGGGGGATCGGGTGGATGCGGAAGAAGCGGACGGCCGAGACGGAGAGATGGCAGAGCGGTTGAATGCGGCGGTCTTGAAAACCGCTGAACCCTCACGGGTTCCGTGGGTTCGAATCCCACTCTCTCCTCCAGTCGATCGAGCCTACCCGGCGCGGGAGCCTTCGGAGTGCCGCCGAATCAGGCGCGCTGTTAGGTAACCCTACATGGGAGGCGCGGCGACCTGTCGGATTTCAGTATCGCGAATAACCTTGCGGCAAATAACGCGAATTTCGAACTGAATCTCCAGCAGAGCAAGTTGGAGACGGCTGCGCGCGATCTTTCGTCGGGGTTGCGGATCAATAACGCCGCCGACGATCCCTCCGGCCTGGCTATCGCGACCGATCTGCAGACGCGCGTCGATGCCTTCAACCAGGCCGCGACGAACATTCACACCGCCGCGCAGGCAGCGACGATCGCCGACGGTGCGCTCGCGACGACGACGCAGATCCTCCTACGCATTCGATCGCTCGCCGTTGAGGCGGCAAGTGCGATCGAGAGCCCGGTCGATCGCTCGAATCTCCAGGCGGAGATCGATCAGCTCTTGTTGGAGGTCAACCGCATCGCGCAGAACACCACCTTCAACGGTGTCGGGTTGCTCGACGGCAGCCATTCGGGCTTCGTCCCGGCGCAGAGCGCCACGTTAACGGTAACCGCGAATTCCGTATTGGCAACTGCGGGGCCGACGGGAACGCCGACGAGTGCGAGCGCGTTTTTGCTCGCCTGCGCGGTCGTGAATAACTATCCGCCGTATCCGACGTTCACGGTCACGTTGGAGCAGAATGCGCTCGCATCGACGGCCCCGCAAACGGTAAAGGTGACGAGTTCGCCCTATATCGTTCCCGGCATGGTTTTCACCGACGGTACCGCCGTCGTTCACGTTCTCGGTACCGATCCTGCCGCGGGTACGATGACGGCGACCTTCTCGCAGGCACTCGCCTCGAATTCGATCGTGAATGCGTTCATCAACGACACGACGGCCACGGCTGTCTCCGCCGGCGTGCAGATCATGACCCTGTCGGGTGGCGCCCAGCCGCTCTATGCCGGGGAAGTGCTCCAGATCGATCCGACCAATTTTACCAATAACGATGTTGTGGTCGTGCAGAAGGTGCTTGGCCCCAATAGTTTCGTTGCGGATTTTGCGAAGCCGCATCCCGCCGGCGTCCAGGTATACAACATCAATTACGAAGGGGTCGGTGCCGTCGGGGCGGGGACGGTCACATTCAATTTCACCCCTACCCCGGTCGACGCTCCGATCGATGGAACTCCGGCATACATCGAAGAGACGGCGGGCGGTTTCGGGGCTGCTACCGGAGAGACGCAAGTAGTCAACGAGGGCACGGTTATATCCTCGACGCCGACCACCGAGACGGTTTCGTTCGCACATGCAACGCCGAACCTCTTCGGCGGGAACTTCACGCTCATGAGTTCGCTCGGCAATGGGAACGTGCCGCTTATCAGCCCGCTCGACGGGACGATTAAACTGCAGGTCGTCAATACCGGCGTTTCTATAGCGGTGCAGGAGACGTATTACGATACCGCGTCGCAGAGCTCGACGACTTCGCCGTTTCTCATCGCACCGAACGAAGCGACGATGCTTTTCGACGGCGTCATCACCACCACGGGCAATTTTACCTCTGCCGACGTCGGCGTCACGTCGTACATCAAGGTGCATCAGGCGACCGCGGCGATCTCCGCGGCGAATAACCCGGCGCTCGACGTCCTCTCGGGCTCGCAGGAAGGGCAGACGGTCGCGATGGGCATTCCCGCAGTCAACACGCAGACGCTGCGACTCTCAACCGTAACCGTCGTCGGGTCGAACGGTTCCGACCCGACGCTTGCGGCACAGGATACGATCGGACAGATCGATTTTGCGTTGCAGAATCTCTTGAACGATCGAGCCTCTATCGGCGCGGCGATCGTGCGGCTCAACGAAGACGGCACGAATGACGACCGCGCGGCGATGGAATTTCACTCGTCGGAATCGAGCATTCGCGACGTGAATGTCGGGACAGAGAGCACCGCGTTCACGCAAGCCCAGACCGAGACCCAAGTCGGCACCTCGGTGCTCGCGAAAGCCGACGCGCTCACCGAGGTTATGCTCGAACTCTTTCGTTAGCCGACCTAGGGCGAGATCCAACGCCTCCCCTCGTTTTGCCTGTGTCCCTAGCGACTGGGCAGGAGCATCTCGGCCAGCTCTTCGATATCGCCCACGACGAACGTTGGTTTGAGGATGATGTCGTCGATCGACCGCCCCGGCCTTGCAACGAATGCTGCCGAACAGCCGGCGGCCATGGCCCCCGCCACATCCCAGTCGTGTGCCGCGATCATCAGTATATTCGAAAGATCGCACTCAAAACGGCGAGCGACCATTCGATAGGCAGCGGGATGCGGTTTGTAGGTGCGGATAGTTTCGACCGAACAAATCGCTGTGAAAAATTCGGCGAGGCCCGCACCGGTGAGTTGCGCATCGAGCGTGCTTTGCGGGGATTGCGAGAGCGCCGCTATGCGAAAACCCGCACGCGACAAACGCTCGAGTGCCGGGGCGACATCGGGATACGCTCGAAGGGCCGGGAGTGCATCGCGAATCGCGCTCCAAAGTCTCTCGGCGTCGCCGCCGTAGTTCTTTGCAACGATGCGGGCGGCCGAGGCTCCGAGATCGGTAAACGAGCGATACGACCCGCAAAGCGAGAGGGCGAATGCGTTGCTTAGGAGCGAAGCGAACCACTCGCGGCGGATTCTTGCCTCTCCCAGGTGCGATGCGAAGAGCGCATCGAGCGGAGAAAGATCGAGAAGCGTCTCGTTGATATCGAAGACGAGGACTCGATGCACGGCAATCAATGCGGTTCGAGCAAACGTAACGCTTCGTCGGCGATGCGGCGATGCTCGGCACGATCGCCCGGCGGCCCAAAATTGCTGCCGCGCGCATGCGGAGTTATAACGACGCGGGGCAATCCTTCTAGCGGCTTGCGCATGACCCCGACGCAAACCGTCGGAATCCCGGCGAGTTCAAGGGCGTCAACGACCAGACCGGCCGTCATGTGACAGACTGGTCAAACCGGGACGACGAGTGCCGCATTCGCTCCATCGGCGCGCGCTTGTGCGATCATTTGTGGAATCGTCTGCTCGATAAAGGCCGGCCAATCGAGGCAATAGCCGGTCCAGGAAATGAGGTGATCCGTCAGTTGCACGCCGGCCTCGCGAAGGGTTGTACGGGGAACGATCGTTTCGGGATCGGCGAGTGCGGCAGTATGATCGAAATGCTCTTGTGCGAACGCTATCTCGTCTTGGGGTAGATCGATCGGCATCACGCGGTGCGTCGAGTCACCGATCAGCGACGATGCCGCGAACGCGGCTTGACGCCGGGACCAATAGGCGCCGCTCGATGTGAGCACTGCGAGGCGAAGCGGCTCATTGGGGAGTGCGGCGGCGGCGCCCGCTCGCTCGGGTTTGGGGAATGTGCGCAGGGCCGCCGAATAATCGGGTGGATTCTGCGCGAGCAGGGGGAGTGCGTCAGAGAGCCAGGCAGCCCACGCGCTCCGATAAGAGTTCGGTTGCATGCCGACTCTAACCCGAACGAGTGTTTTGTGGTTTCTTTACTCGAACTCTTTCGTTAGGAACGCTGGTGCCCCGAGCCGCAAGTCGCACCACATGCCCGCCGGGTCTTTTCCTCCGGGTGCAGCGTTGCTCATCGGTCACAATGCTACGGCATTGCTCCCTCTTCGCGCCTCGCCCCGCCGAAAAATCCCTCGTCGGATCATGTTGCGCGACTTGCGGCTCAGGACACTCGGGGTCACCACGCCCAAGCCCCTGGAGGGCGG
>JAKBCP010000049.1 GCA_021807645.1 bacterium | reverse complement strand
AACGGCGCGAGCGCCTTTCCCAGCACCTCCAACGCGGTGGCGTGGAGCGTTAGCTCGCCCATCTTCGAACGAAACAGATACCCTTCGACGCCGACGATATCGCCGCGTTCGACGTGTCCGAGCGCCGCAAACGGCTCCTCGCCGAGATCGTCGCGCCGCGCATAGACCTGTAACTTGGCGTTCGTCGCATCGGCGAGATCGAAGAACGAGGTCTTCCCCATCCCCCGTCGCGTCAGCACGCGCCCCGCCAAGCGCAGGCGCTGTGCGGAGAGCGGTTGTTCCGCCGTAACGAATGTGAAGAGCTCGGCGATCTGCGCGAACGAAATCGGTAGGGCGAGCGCGGCATCGTCGCACTCGGCCGGCGCTACGAGCGCAGGCTCGACCGACGCGAGCGCATCGCGCATCGAGCTGCGCTCGAAACGCGTCTGCGCGAACGGGTCGCGACCGGAAGAACGCAGCGCGGCCAGGTGTTCTCTCCTGGCCGCGACGAGCGATGCTTCGGTCTTACCGATATCGTCGTGCAATCAGGAGGCTTTCTTCGCGGCTTTTTTCTGTGCGGGCGCCCCGCCGTTATGGCTGATCTGCTCGATCTTATATTTCGTCAGACCGCGCGGCGTCGAAACGTCGACGGTCGCGCCTTTCTTGTGCCCCATCAACGCGCGCCCCAACGGCGACTCGTTGCTCAAACGACGATTGACCGGGTCCGCTTCGGCGGAGCCGACGATCGAAAATTCGTACACGTCGCCCGAGCCCATCTCCTTGACCTTGACGGTACAACCTAAATGCACTTCGTCGGCAGCGTAATCGGTTTCGTCGATGAGTTTCGCATTGCGAATCATCTGCTCGATTTTGATAATGCGCCCTTCGATAAACGCCTGTTCTTGTTTGGCGTCTTCATACTCCGCATTTTCGCTTAAATCGCCGTACTCTTTTGCTTGACGAATACGATCGTTCACCTCTTTGCGGTGGACGGTCTTCAGGTCGTCAAGCTCTTGTTCGAGCTTTGCGAGTCCTTCGCGGGTAAGGACGATTTCTTTGTCGTTCAACGATAGGCCCTCGTTACAGGAGAAAGGCCCCGAGAAAGGGGGCTGGCGCGCCTGCTTCGGGAGGAGGGGGTCATCCCCTGCCCCCGAGTTCGATGACGCGCGGTCGAAGTTTTAAAGAGGCCATCAACCCCTCATAATCGCTGGGCACGACCTCCTCCCAGCGCTTTCCCAGGAGCGCGAGCAACGCCGCTTCCAAGACGTTCGTACCGAACGATCGCCCCCCGAAATCCGGAGTCGTGGTGACCAGTCGGCGCACGCCGCGCTCGCGGAGCTCCTCGATGTTCTGCGCCGTTACCGTGTTGGTGAGCACGGTCTTTCCTTCGAGTCGATCGGGCATGAAACGGCGCATGAAATGGAAATCGCCGGCGATGATTTCGGCATCGTGGTAATACTGCGGATATTTCGGTTCGGGAGCCTGCTCTTGCTTCTTCCCGGTCGGATAGAAGAACTGAAACGGCAGCTTACAGGCATCGGGAAGATACTTCTCGGCGAGTTCCTCGAACTCGCGCAGGCCGCGCACCGGTTTGTCGAGATCGAGGGCGAAGATGAAATCACCGAAGAGCACGTCGGCCCCCGCTTCGACGAGCGCTTGCGCCATACCGAAACGGTCGAGCGCGCTGACCATCAACACTTTTTTCCCGCGCAGCGAGATGCCGAGTTCGTCCTGCAGAAAAGCGACCGCGCTGCGTTCGAGCGTGTTTTTCAGCCCGCTGCCGTCGACCGCCGGGGTTTTCTTCGCTGCCGCGAGTAAGCGCAAGCCGTCGCGGAGCGCGAAGCGCTTACTGCCTGCGTAGAGATAGACATCGATGCCGCCGAGCCCGATGGCATCGACGGTGCCGTCGATCTCCTCGATCTTCGCCAAAGCGAGATCGAGTTTGCCGTCGGTTCCGATTCGTTCGATCGTAAATTGCTCGCCGAGCAATTCGACTTCGGCGCGATGATCGCGCGAACTCGCGCCGAGGGAGACCGAAACAACGTGTTTCATAGGCTTGCTTTCCGCCGCGCTCGCGCAGCCCTCCGGTTCGGAGTATACTTAAAGAACACGATGGCACCAACACCGACTCGCCGCGCGATCCTCGGATCGATCGCCGCCCTTGCACTGATCGGCGCGGTTAGCGCCGACCCGACCGAACTGCGGAGCATTCCGCTGCGCGGCGCGCATCGCGTTCGGATCGAGGTCTCCGGCCTGCCGCTCTTCGTGAGCTCGCATGGAGCGCACTCCGGCAGCGTAGGCGTGCGCCTGATCTACACCTCGGCGCGCCCGCCGAGCATCGAGAGTTACCACCACGGCGATCGTCTCGAACTCACCGCGATCGCCGGCGGCAACTCCGTTATTCCCTTCGTCAGCGCGAACCCGACGCACCTCGATCTGCGGGTGCCGGCCGGTCTGCCGATGCAGATCCACGGCTTCACCGGCGCGATCTCGATCGCCGATCCCGCCGCGAATGTCGCGGTCGATAACGGCACCGGCGAGATCGTGGTCACCGGCGCCCGTGCGGGCGTCGATCTCGCAACCGAGAGCGGGGACGTGCGTGCAACGCTCGCTCCGGGCTGGAGGCCGAGCACCGTTCGTTTGGAGACCGGCTCCGGGAACGTCGTGTTGCACGTTCCGGCGAGTTTTCGCGGCCACGTCGTGCTCGGAGCCGCGGCGGGAAAAGCGAGCGATCCGCTGCCGCCGAGAGCGCGCAAAGCCGCCGCGCCGTTCGTATGGCTCTACAGCGGGAAGGGCAACGTCGCGATCGTCGTCGAGCATACGTAGCAGATCCTAATGCGGCGCGAGCGCGCGCCGACGAGCGGCGGCCTCGCGCGTCGCGGCGATTTTGTCGGCGGTGATCGCCGTGTCGAACGCGCGCATGTCGGCGAGTGTAAAGCCGCAGCGCTGCGCCATCGCCTCGATCTCGATTACACGTTCGAGTTCGATCCCGCGCCCGAGCGTATAATTTTCGAGCCGATTCTCCAGCGCCAGTACCATCGTTTCGCTCATACAAGCAAGCGCGGTGCGCGGCGGGAGATTGAGATCGAACTCCGTCCCCGGTTCCCGGACGCGTTCGAAACGCGGCTCGCCGGGAACCACCATGTTACCGCCTTCGGTCACCAGCACGTCGGGGCGCTCGACGGCGACGCGACGGCTGACGTCGTGCGGCAGCGAGAGTTCGCAGACGACGGCGCCGGGCTGCAAATCTTCGGGTTCGATGATATCTTGCGTCGATGACGTCGCCGTGAGCACCAGCTGCGAACGGCGCACCGCCGCGGCGATATCGGTGGTGTACGAAACGATGCACGACAGTTCGGGGCCAACCCGCTCGCTATAGGCTTTCAAGCGCGTCTCGTTGCGCGCGACCAAGATGACTTCGCGAACTTTCGGAGCGATTAAACGCGCGCATGCCGAGCCGATGGAGCCCGTTGCGCCGATGACGGCGACGGTCGCCGATGCGAGATCGACCTCCATCTCGCGCGCTCCGCGGAAGAACGATTGCAACCCGGCGGCGATCGTTAACGAATTCCCGGTCGTCACCGGAATCGGCGAGCGCTCGGCGACGGTTATGCCGCCGTCACCGACGACACCGGTAAATGCGCCGAGCCCTGCGATCTGCGCGCCGAGTTCGGCGCCGATCTCGATGGAGCGAACGATGCGTTTGTAGATATCCTCGCGCGGAAGATCGAGGATCTGTTGCGGCAGCAACGGCGAGCCGACGAACCATCCCTCGGTTTCGCGCCCGTCGGGGGTGCGAACACCGGTAACGTGGACGGCTGCGTAGGCGGGCATCCATTCGAGGATTTTCTTGACGATCGCCTCGCCTTTGCCTTTTGCTCCCGGTTCGTAACGCGCGACATCTTCCAGCGAGAGCGGATGGACGACGAAGCAAAATTTCGGCGCCTGCACGACGTTCATCGCGCGCGCTCCGCTTCTTCTTTCAGTGCCGCGAGCATCATCTCGCTGTTCTCCTTCACCTTCTTGTGCAGCGTCGGGCCGATGAGTTCGGCGAGCGTCGGTACGCCGAAATCATACTCTACGCCGAGCACCACGCGCGTCACTCCGCCGCGTTCGTCGAAGCTCCAAGTACCCTCGAAGCGGTCGAGATCGCCTTCGAGCAGCGCGTATTCGATGCGCAACGCGTCGTCGAGAAAGCGGTCTTCTTCGAGCCACTCGATCGGGGCGCCCTCGACCAGCGTCTTCCAACGCGCGAGCACGCTGCTCGGACGACGTTCGACGATAACGACGCTCTCCACGTCGGGCATGTATTGCGGAAATCGCTCCTGGTCTTTTGCTAGTTCGTAGACCGCGCGCGCGGGCGCTGCAATTTCGATAGAAGTCTCGACGTAGGGCATCGAAGGCTGCCGTGCTCTCTCTTCCGGTGGCGATTGGGCGAGGTGGGTCTTACCCCAACGTGCCCAGGTTGCCCAACGCCGCCGCGACCCCTGCGCGCAGCGCAGCAAGCGCTTGCTCGATTTCTTCGGGGCGTACCACCAGCGGGGGTTCGAGGCGGATCACCCGCTGCTGGTTGAGCGTCCAGGCCGCGGTGACACCGTGCTTGAGCATCTCGGGGATAATCCAGCCGCCGTAGCCCTCCGAGCGGAGTTCGACGCCGACGAGCAGCCCGAGGCCCCGCGCCTCCGCGATCACCTGCGGAAAATCGGCGGCGATCTGCGCGCATCCGGCGAGCAATTGCGCCCCGCGCTTGCGCGCGTTCTCCGCGAGCCGCTCCTCTTCGAGCACCTCCATCGCGGCGAGGGCGGCGGCACAGGCGAGTTCGCTCCCGCCGAAGGTCGAGGTGTGGACGAGCGGCGCCTTCCCGTACGCGCGCATCCAGATCGGCGTGCGCGCGATGTAGGCCCCGACCGGAACGACTCCGCCGGAGAGCCCCTTCGCCAACGTCATCACATCGGGGACGACGCCGTCGCGCTCGCAGCCGAAGCGATAGCCGCAGCGCCCGAGACCCGTCTGCACCTCGTCGGCGATGAAGAGCGCGCCGGCCCGGTCGCAGGCAGCCCGCACCGCGCGCAGGTACCCCTCCGGAGGAACGTTCACACCGCCTTCGCCTTGCACCGGTTCGACGATGAACGCCGCTGCATCGACGAGCGCGGCGTCGAGCACCTCGGCATCGCCGAACGCAACGTGCGCGACATCGGCGAGCAGCGGGCGAAACGGCGTCTGAAAGGCTTCGCGGCCGCTCGCGCTGAGCGCGCCGATCGTTTTACCGTGATAGGCATCGTGGGTCGCGACGATTTTCTTGCGCCCGGTTGCGACGCGCGCGAGCTTGAGCGCACCTTCGACGGCT
Organism: bacterium; assembly: GCA_021807645.1. Taxonomy (GTDB): domain Bacteria; phylum Vulcanimicrobiota; class Vulcanimicrobiia; order Vulcanimicrobiales; family Vulcanimicrobiaceae; genus JABEUX01. The sequence continues at coordinate 1,286 of JAKBCP010000049.1, read as the reverse complement.
TCGGTGCCGCTATTACACCAGAACGAAATCTCTAAGTCGCCGGGGCTTAGTTCGGCGAGCCGCTTCGACGCGCGCCCCAGCAGCACGTTGAACATCGTCTTCCCTGAGAGCGCGAAGCGGTCGAGTTGCTCGCGAACGGCGGCGAGCACGCGCGGATGGCGATGTCCCAGCGTAAAGACGCCGTAACCGCCGGCGAAATCGAGATAAGCTTTCCCGTTTTGATCCCAGATCGTCGAACCTTCGGCGCGCACCTCGATCGGCGAACCGGAGAGTTTCATCACGCGCGCCAGGGGCGGATTGACGTAACGCCGATAGTTTTCGAAGACTTCGTCGGCAAGCGCACCGGGCGTCGACGCGCCGTAGAGATCCTCGCGATTCTCGATCATCGTTATGCCGCTACCGGTTCGGCTTCGAGGCTCTCGATCCGTGCTTCGATCGTCGCGATCGCCTCGTCGCTGCTCTCGATACGCATGATGCGTTCGCGCAACTGCGCCGCTCCGGGTATTCCCTTGAGATAGAGCGCGACGTGTTTGCGCATTTGCGGTACCGCACGCCGTTCGCCGAGGTCGGCAAGCATCGCGCGATAATGCACGATGCAGAAACGCAGGCGATCGGCGGCACCCGGGGTCGCGGCGGGCATACGCCCCTCCATCGCATCGCGTACCTGCGAGATCAGCCACGGGTTGCCGAGCGTCGCGCGCCCGAGCATGACCGCATCGACGCCGCTCTCGCGCATGCGCTGCATCGTCACCTGCGGGTCGGCGAGATCGCCGTTCCCGATGACGGGAATCGTCAGCGATTCTTTCAAACGCGCGATATGCGCCCAGTCGGCGTTGCCGCGATAGAATTGTCGCGCGGTCCGTGCATGCAACGTGATCGCCCGTGCGCCGACCGCTTCGGCACGGCGCGCGACGTCGATATAGACGAGATCGCTCTCGCTCCAGCCCAAACGCATCTTCACCGTCACCGGAACGTCGACCGCATCGACGACCGCGCGCACGATCTCTTCGCAGCGCTGCGGATCGCGCAGGCAAGCCGAGCCGCCGTTGGTTTTCGTTACCTTCGGCGCGGGGCAACCGAAATTGATATCGACGATATCGGCGCCGCATTCCACCACCACCCGCGCCGCGGCCGCCATCGTCGCCGGGTCGTCGCCCCAGAGTTGCGTGGAGACGGGTTTCTCGATGCCCGCTTGGTCGATCATCTCCATCGTTCGCTTGCTGCCGAATTTTAGCGCATTCGAGGAAACGAACTCGGTCACGGTGAGCCCCAAACCGAACAGATCG
>JAKBCP010000048.1 GCA_021807645.1 bacterium | reverse complement strand
CTTCAGCTCGACCCTTGCCTTGCAGCAATGGTGGTTGCAACGCATGCTCGCCGGCGGCTCGCCGCTGCAGGAGAAAATGACGTTCTACTTCCACGGGCACTTTACCACGGCATCGCTGCAGAAGAACGTCACCGCGCAGATGACCTTCGATCAGAATCAGCTCTTCCGACGCTCCGCTCTCGGCAATTTGCGCGACCTCACGAAAGCGGTCTCGCGCGATCCTGCGATGTTGCTCTATCTCGACAACGCCCGTAATAATAAGGCGCATCCCAACGAAAATTACGCGCGCGAGTTGATGGAACTCTTTACCCTCGGCCTCGGCGCGTATACCGAAGAGGATGTGCGCCAATCGGCGCGCGCGTGGACGGGCTACGAAGTCTTCCCCCTGCGCGGAATCGCGCGCTATAACCCGCGCAAACACGACGACGGAACGAAGACCTTTCTCGGGCACACGGGCAACCTGAGCGGAGACGATATCGTCGATATCATCTACGAGCAGCCGCAGTGCGCGCGTTTCTGGGCCACGAGTCTCCTGAACGCCTTTCTGTACAACGATCCTGAAGACGCTCTGGTGAACGCGACGGCCGCCATGTTGCGCGAACACGATTACGAACTGCGGCCGGTTCTCGGGACGCTTTTCCGTAGTAATGCTTTTTATTCCGAGCGCGCTTATCGGTCGCTGGTGAAGAGCCCGGTGGAATTCGTCGTCGGCGCGCATAAGGCCGCCGGACTCGCGCGCATCGATCCGCGTTCGCGTCCGGCGCTGCGGGCGATGGGGCAAGTGCTGTTCTTCCCGCCGAATGTCGCCGGGTGGCCGGGCGGGGAGAACTGGATTACCAGCGATATGGCGATCGCCCGCGATAATTTTCTCGCCGGGCTTCTTACCGGCAGAGCGATGGAGCGTTCGTGGCTCGCGAACGCGCCGACCGACGCGCGCCAAGCCGCCGAAGCGATGATCGGGGCAATGCTGCAAAACGATGCCTCGCCTGCAGCGCGCAGTGCTTTAGAACGCTATCTCGGCGGCGCGGGGAGCTCGGCGCTCGGAGCGCTCTCGAGTGAGAACTTCGATCAACGAATGCGCGGCGGCGCCTATCTTACGCTGGCCATGCCGGCCTTCACGCTCGCGTGAGGCTGGGAGAAAGAACGGTGAATCGGTGAAACGCTCGAAATTTGTTCTCGGAACGCTCGGTGGTCTCGCGCTCGTCGCAAACCCGCAACACGTCTTTGCACGCGCGCTCGCGGGTGCGGTGCGCCCCGGGCTACCCGGGGCGGAGAATCGCGTTTTCGTGCTGATCAATCTGCAGGGGGGCAACGACGGCCTCAACTGCGTGGTGCCGCACGGCGACCCACTTTACTATCGCCTGCGCCCGCATTTGGCGATCCCGGCGCAGCAGGTGCTCGCGCTCGACGCGCGCATCGGCTTCAACCCGGCAATGCGGTCGATGAAAACGCTCTACGATCGCGGCATGCTGGCGGTCGTTCAGGGCGTCGGCTATCCGCATCCGAACCACTCGCATTTTCGCTCGACCGAGATCTGGCAGACCGCCGCACCCGAGCGCTACGAACATACCGGATGGCTGGGGCGCTATCTCGATGAAGCGGCAATTCCGAAGGGCGAGCTTTTCGCCGGCGTCTCGATCGCCGAGGTTCTCCCCGAGGTGATGATCGGCAATCGCGTCGACGTGCCGGCGATTCCTCAAGCGCGCGGGTACGGCTTCGTCGGCAATCGCAACGCACCGGTGCGCGATGCCTTTAGCGGCATAATCGCGGACCGTGCGCTACCGTTCTCCTCACCCTACCTCGCTCACGTTACCGAGATTACCGAGAACGCACAGAGCGGAGCGCAGGAATTACCGAAGCTGATCGCCGGATATCGCACGAAAGCGAGTTATCCCGCGACGCCGTTGGGGCGCAGCCTCGCGCTCGCCGCGCAGATCGCCGCAAAGAGCGCCGGGACGCGGGTCCTCTACGTCGCGCACGGCTCCTTCGACACGCACGTGAACCAGCAGCCGACGCAAAACCGGTTGCTCGGCGAGCTCTCCGATGCGCTGGCGGCGTTTTACGACGATCTCGGCGAACATGGCAACGATGGGCGCGTGGTAACGATGACCTTCTCCGAGTTCGGCCGGCGCATCGCGCAGAACGGGAACGCGGGGACGGACCACGGCGAGGCCTCCCCGCTCTTCCTCGTCGGGAAGGGGGTGAAGGGTGGAATCTATGGCGCCTACCCCGATCTCGCCGACCACGACGCCGGGAATCTCCGCTTTACCACCGATTTCCGCAGCGTCTACGCGACGGTACTCGAGCGTTGGCTGGGTCGCCCGGCACGCCCGGTGCTCGCCGGAGACTTTCCGACGCTGCCGATGCTTGGTTAGTCCGGCAGGTGCAGGAGCGTTCTCATGAATCTCTAATCTTCGGATGGAGTCACAGAACCCGTCGGAGGCCGTCCGCGCGAGTGGACGGAAGTGGTTTTTTGTACCTACGCGATGAGAACGCCGTCGTCCCGGTGATCGGCCGGGAGAGCGGTATGCCGCCCCGCGGCATGCCCAAGAACTTTATGCTCGCGTGGCTGCTGGTTATGCTCAACCATAGCGACCTGCACGGATACGAGATCATGAAGACATTACGCGAACGCTTCGACGTCACCACCGACCCCAGCTCGCTCTATCGGGCGCTCCGCCGCCTCGAACGCGACGGTTATATTTCCTCCTGGTGGGATTCTCGCGAGTGCGGGCCCGCACGGCGCGTCTATCAAATTACCGTGACCGGACGTTCGACGCTCGCGCTCTGGAATGAAGCGCTCGAGCAATATCGCGCCCATCTCGATTCCTTCTTCGAACTCTATAACGGCGCGCAACCCGGAACGACATCGTCGGCGGTCGGCGCATAACCGGAGATTCAGCCGTGGCTACCGATGCCCGCGTTCTTTTCCTGGGCAGCGGCGGCGCGCGTTTCGTCGTCGCACGGCAGTTGCGCGCCTCCGGCGGTATGTGGTTTCGCTTCGGGGCCACGCAGGTGCAGGTCGATCCCGGCCCGGGCGCTCTCGTGCGAGCGCTCTCGCACGTTCCGGCGCTCAATCCGCGCGAGCTCGACGCGATCGTCCTCTCGCACAAACACCTCGACCACGCCGGCGATATCAACGCGATGATCGAGGCGATGACGGCGGGCGGCTTTCGCAGACGCGGAGCGCTCTTTGCGCCGCGCGATGCGTTCGAGGGCGCATCGCTCCTCCAACCCTATGCGGCGGCGTTCGTCGAGCGTTGCGAGATTCTCGAACCATCGCGCACCGGGTATCGCGTCGGCGAGGTGAACATCGCGAGCTCGCCGCTCCACCACCACGCGGTGGAGACGCTCGGCGTTCATTTCGAGTATCGCGGTCTGCGCGTTGCCTATCTTCCCTGCGGGCGTTACGACGAGGCGATCGTCGCCGATTATGCAGCGCACCGCCCCGATGTGCTGATCGTCAACGTCCTGCGCTTCGAGGATACGATGCAGGTCGATCATCTCACGTGGCCGCAGGCGCGTGCGATCGTCGCGAGCGTCCGCCCGAGCCTCGCGATCTTTCAGCACTTCGGAACCAAGATGCTCGAGCAGAACCCCGCGCGCTTGGCCCAAGAGGTGGAGGACGATCTCGGTCTGCGCGCGATCGCTGCCTACGACGGCCTCGAGATCGATCTCTCCACCCAGGTCGCTGCCGTCCGTGGCTGAGATCGTTCGCTCCGCCGACGAGCGCGCCGATGCATTCTACCGGGCGCATACCCGCGAAGCGCTCAAGAGTGCGTGGGCGTTCACGGTCGTGTGGCACGAGCAAACCGTCGATCTGCTCGCGCTCGAGGGCGAGAGCGTCGTCGGAACGGCGCGTCTGCGTATCGCCGCCTCGCTCGGTCACGTCGAAAGGATCGTCGTCGATCCGCAATTTCGACGTCGCGGAATCGGGCGCGCGATGGCGTTAGCGCTCGACGATATCGCTAATTACTACAACTGCCATAAGATGACGGTCGGCGTTCTCGCCGGCGGTGAGGCGCAGCGCTTTTTCCAAGCGTGCGGATACCACCAAGAGGCGCTGCTCCCGCAGCACGATTTCAAACTCGACGTCGCGATGCTGCGGAAGTTCCTCCTCTAACGAAGATGCCGCGGGGGGGCGCGTCGGCGCGGCCGCGGACGCCCGCGAATCGGCGGTCGACGCGGAGGCGGCATACGGCGCACGGCGCGGATCTTTCCGCCGCGCGGAGCGCGTTTCGGCAGCCTCGTCAGCCGCGCGCGTTCTAAGCGAAACGCCCGGGCGATCGCCGGCACGCGCCGCGATAAGCGCGGATGCGACGCAATCGAGCCGTCGAAAAGCACGACCCGTCCGCGCGGGCTCAGCGCGGTAACGATCGGCCCGCCGCCGGCGACGATAGCGCGCGCGCCGCTTCCCGATTGCGAGAGTTGATGCGCGCCGTGAAAACTCGCGGCGATCGCATGGGGCCCGCGCCCCTGCGCGTCGATCTGCGCCGCGCCGCGAACCCCGAGCACGACGTTGCCGCGTTGTGACTGAAAGCGCGCGAGCCCGTTTTGAAAGCGCATATTTTCGGCGAGGATCGATCCCCCGACGCTGCCGACATCGATCTGCCGCGCGGTCACGTTGCGCATGAAGATGTTGCCGAGTGCGTTGCGCGCACGAATGCGACCGAACGTCGAGTTTTCGGCGACGATCGGCCCTCGCCCGACCTGCGCGACTCCGCTGGAGCGAACGTTTTCCAGCGCGATACCGCCCTGGTGAACGAGCGCAGCAAACGCCGCACCGCGATAGCCTTCGATGCGAAGCAGCCCGTTGCCGGCGATGCGCACCGCGAGCATCTGGGTCGATGCCGGCAGGTGGATCACCGTCGGCCCCGCGCCGTGAATGACGAGTGCATCGTGATTTCCCGGCGGCAGCGCGGGAAGAACGAATTGCTCCGCCGGGAGATCGAAACTGCCGCCGCGGGCGTTGGTAACGTGCTGCGCCCAGAGCGTGATATCGCGCGGAATATGCCCGCGTACACTAGCGGCGTCGAAGTGCTGCCAACCGATATGGCCGCCGGTTTCGACCTCGACCTGAGGGCGATTCCAGGTGACGATGCGCAGGTAGCCGTAGCGCATCTGCACGCTGACCACCGGCGACGAGCCCACGGCGATAGCGGCGGCGCGCGCGCACGCCGTCGCCGCAAGCGCGAGCGCTACGGCGAGGCTCGCCGCCGCCGCTCCTTGCGCAAACGCTTTCATCGTGCTTTCAGAGTAGCGCCCGGGCGCGTCGGCGTCATGAGGGTTCGGTGAACTCTTCGCGGAGGCGCGGGAGCGTCACGCGGAGCAGCGCCCCGCCGCCGGGCGCATTTTCGGCACTTACCTCGCCGTGGTGGACGCGGGCGATCGAGCGGACGATCGCGAGCCCAAGCCCGGTGCCGGGGACCGCGCGCGCGTGCGCACTGTCCCCGCGATAGAAGCGCTCGAAGATCTGCGTCTGCTGCGCCTCGGGGATGCCGCTGCCGCTATCGATGACTTCGACGATCGCCTGCGCATCGTCGGCACGGACGCGCACCTCGACCGAGCCCTCGGCGGTAAACTTGACGGCGTTCTCGATGAGATTGGCGATCGCTTGGCGCAAGAGATGCGCCTCCCCCAGCACGAAAACACTGCGCTGCGCGTCGAGCCGGAGCGCGAGCCCCTTGCTCGCGGCGGTCGCGCGTTCGCTCTCGACCGCCTCCCCGGCGAGCGTGCCGAGCGCGAGCGGCTCCAGCGGAATCGCATCGCCGCGGTCGGCTTTTGCGAGCAGCAGCATTCCGCCGACCATCTGCGAGAGTTCAGCGCTCTCGGCGACGATCGTCTCAAGGCTCTCGCGCAGGATCGCCGGATCGCGATCGCCCCAACGCAACAGCATTTGCGCGTTGGCGTTGATCGAAGTGAGCGGGGTTCGGAGTTCGTGCGATGCGTCGCTGATAAACTGTCGTTCGCGGGCGAATGCCTCTTGCAGCCGCGCGAGCAAATCGTCGAAACTCTCGGCGAGCCGTCCGATTTCGTCATCGCGCTTCGCCCAATGCAGGCGGCGATCGAGCCGCTCCGACCCGATCTCGCGCATCGCCGCCGCGAGGCGTTCGAGCGGATCGAAGGCGCGCCCCGCGAGCCACCAGGAGAGCGCGAGAATGGCGATCATCGCGGCGAGCACCGCGATTGCGATGCTCTCCCGCGTCTGCGCGATGCTTCGTTCGAGTGCGTCGATGCGTTCGGCGACCTGCACGACGACGCCGTGCGTGCCGAGCGAGAAAAAGCGATCTTCGACGAGCATGGTGCCGATCGGCAGCGTTATCCGGCGACGCGCAATCGGTGCCTGTGCCGTGAGCCCGACCGCTTTGGGGATGGTCGTGCCGCCGAGATTGCTGCTCTTTGCCAGCGGATACCCGTGGCTCGAATCGATCTGAACGAAGGTCGTCGGCGAGGACCAGGTGGTGAGATTATTCGCGTCGGTCAGCAATGCGTAAGCATCGGAGCCGCCGAAACCGAGCGAGAACGGCTCTTCGCTCGCCTGCACCGAGGAAGCGATCTGCGCCATCGTCTCCGAAACGCGTGCGCGTGCCTGCGCGTAGAGAATCGATTGCAAACGCATG
>JAKBCP010000047.1 GCA_021807645.1 bacterium | reverse complement strand
AAGAAGCGCCCACGCTGTTCCACGCCGCCGAGGGCGTACGCCGTCGCGCGCCCGGTATCGCTCGCAACCAACGCTCCGACGCTGCGCCCCGGTAAATCGCCCTGCCAAGGTTCGTGATCGTAGTAGGTATGCGACATCACCGCCGTGCCACGCGTCAACGTCAACAGTTCGCCGCGGAGGCCGAAAATCGCGCGCGTCGGCATCGTGTATTCAAGTCGGCGCGAATCGCCGATGTTGATCATGTTCGACATTACCGCCTTGCGTTTGCCGAGCGCCTCGATCACGGCTCCGGCGTACTCTTCGGGAACGTCGACCACGACGTACTCGACCGGCTCGAATTTCTTCCCGTCGCGTTCGGTCAGAATAACCTGCGGTTTGGAGACCGCCATCTCGTAGCCTTCGCGACGCATCGTTTCGATGAGAATCGAGAGATGCAGCTCGCCGCGACCGCGGACTTCGAAGGTATCGGCCGATTCGGTGTCGGCGACGCGCAGAGCGACGTTCGATTCCAACTCGCGCATGAGGCGTTCCCGGATCTGACGCGAGGTGACGAATTTGCCCTCTTTGCCAGCGAACGGCGAGTTATTCACCGAGAAGAACATCGAGACGGTCGGCTCGTCGACGGCGACTGCGGGAATCGCCTCGGGGGCGGAGGCATCGGCGATGGTGTCGCCGATGTTGAGATTTTCGATCCCGGAAACGCAGACGATATCGCCGGCGGAGGCCTCATCGACTTCCACACGCTCGAGCCCGGCGAACGTGAGCATTTTCGTCAGACGAAGGCCGCCCGTCACCGTTCCGTCATGCGAGACGCGAACGATCGGCGCGTTCACGCGCGACGTGCCGCGGAAGATGCGCCCGATACCGATGCGTCCGACGTATTTGTTATGATCGATCGCCGAGATCAAGAGCTGCAACGGCCCCTCTTCGGCCGGAGCTTCGGGAATGTGGCGGGCGAGCATATCGAAGAGCGGTTCGAGATTCTCCGACTCCGCCTCGAGCGAGAGCTTCGCAATGCCCAATTTCCCATTAGTAAAGACGACCGGGAAATCGGCCTGTTCGTCATTCGCGCCGAGATCGATAAAAAGATCGAAGACCTCGTTGACGACTTCGGGCGCGCGCGCATCTTTCCGATCGATCTTATTGACCGCGACGATGACGCGGAGATCGAGCTCGAGCGCCTTGCGCAATACGAAGCGCGTCTGCGGCATCACGCCCTCTGCGGCATCGACCAAAAGGAGCACGCCCTGCACCATCTGTAAGACGCGTTCGACCTCGCCGCCGAAATCGGCGTGACCCGGCGTATCGACGATGTTGAACTTGTAGTCCCCGTGACGAACGGCGGTGTTTTTCGCCAAAATGGTAATTCCGCGCTCGCGTTCGAGCGGGTTGGAATCCATGACGCGCGTTTCGACCTGTTGCCCCTCGCGGAAAATACCGCTCTGGCGGAGCATGGCATCGACGAGGGTGGTCTTCCCATGGTCGACGTGGGCGATGATGGCGACGTTACGGATATCGGCACGAGTTTTCACGATGCCGTACTGTTCGGCACGACAAACACCCCGAACCTACCGTATTTGCCGCCTATTTACGTATTTACGGCGATCGGAAGCGAGAACCAGAAGGTCGTCGCTTCGTTCGGTGTGCTTTCAAAGTCGATTTGCCCGCCCATGAGCTCGACCAACTGGCGACTTAAGTAGAGTCCGAGGCCCGTACCGTCGGGGTGCTTACCGATCTGGCCGAAGCGCGTGAAAAGTCGCTCTCGCTGCTCCTCGGGGATGCCGGGGCCGCTGTTGCGGACCGAAAAACGCACGTACGACCGCACCTCCTGTAGCGCGATGTGCACTTTGCCGTTCGACGGCGAGTAGCGAACCGCGTTGGAAAGGAGATTGCAGAGCACTTGAACGATGCGCGTTTCGTCACCGCGAACGTAGGGCAGCGCTCCGGGAACCTCGATCGAAAATTGACGCGCCGGAAATTCGCTTCGCATGCGGCCGAGCGCCTCTTGCACGATGAGGCGCGCGTCGACGATCTCCTCTTGCAACGTCAACGATCCGGCATCGACGCGCGAGAGGAGCAAGAAATCGTCGAAGAGCGTCGACATGCGCGTCGTCGATGCGGCGATCGTTTGCAAGAGCTCCCGCCTCTGCGTCTCCGATAGTCGATCGAAGCTCGTCTCCAACAGAACGGCGGCGCCGCGAATCGCGGCGAGCGGCGAGCGCAATTCATGTGCGACGATGCCGAGAAATTCGCTTTGCGAGCGCGCGCGGCTCTCTAAGAGCTCTCGGCGCGCCGCTTCGGCGACGCGTGCACGGACGTTCGCGAGCGCGAGGCCGACCAGATCGGCAAAAACGCGCATGTGCATGAGCGTCGCGCGATCGGGGACGTTGCCGTTTTCGGGGCCGTCGATCGAAATATAGCCGAGCATCGTATCGGAGGCGTCGGCGAGAACCAGCGCGATCGAATCGTGCTCGTGCCAAGCATTGGGAGCGTTGCGCTTCGGCCCGAACTCGTTCTCGCCGGAATAGAGCGCATGGCGCCATTCGACGAAGCGCTCCGCGGGAAAATAGTAGCAGTGCGGATAGACTTCAAACTCCGACGAGAGAAATTCTCGCGTCGCAGAACGGGAGACGATCTCTCCGAGTCGCTCCCGCTTTTGCTCCTCGCTCCAACCGAGCATGATGCGCCGTTTCATATCGCTCTCGGGCGATTCGGCAGCGACGATGCTGACGTAACGGAAGCGAAAAACGCGGGATACCGCTTGGGCGATCGCTTCGAGCGCATCTTGGCTGTGCTCGGCGCCGAGAATACTCTGCGTGACGTCGAGTAGTGCGTCGAAGAGCGCCTCGCCCTCGCTCATTAGGCGATGCGCACCAACAGCTTCCCGAGGTTCGCGCCACGTAATAAGCCGATGAATGCAGCCGGAGCCGCCTCGAGCCCCTCCACGACATCTTCCCGATAGCGCAGCTTGCCGTTTTGCAACAATCCGCTGACGTCGGCAAGGAATGCACGCGTGTGTGCAGCGTGATCGGAGACGAGAAAGCCTTCGATTTTCGCCCGCGCAACCAAAAGCGGAGCGAGGTTCGGGCCCTTCGGCGCTTGCACGGCGTTGTATTGTTCGATCAGCCCGACCAATGGAATGCGCGCGCCGAGCCGCAAGCGCTTCATGACTGCTTCGAGAATCGCTCCCGCGGTATTATCGAAATAGATATCGACCCCGTCGGGCGCATACCGCGCCAACGCTTCGTCGAGCGGCTCGCCCTTTCGGTCGATACAAGCGTCGAAACCCAACTCCTCGACGACATAGCGGCATTTCTCCGCTCCCCCGGCAACACCGATGACGCGGCAGCCGGCGATCTTTCCGAGCTGCCCGGCAACCTGACCGACCGCTCCGGCGGCGGCCGAGACGACCAGCGTCTCGCCGGCCTTCGGTGCGCCGATATCGTTGAGCGCGCAGTACGCCGTCTGTCCGGGCATCCCGAGGATCCCCAACGCATAGCTCGGGTGCGAAATGTTCGGATCGAGTTTTTGCAGCGCGCTCGCCGATTCGACGCTGTATTGCTGCCAACCGCCGTATCCCAGTGCGAGATCACCGACGGCAAAGCGAGGATCGTTCGAAGCGACGACCTTACCGACCGTTCCGCCGACCATCACGGCATCGAGGGCAACCGGTGCCGCGTACGACCGCACGTCGCTCATGCGTCCGCGCATATATGGGTCGAGCGAGAGCCACTGCGTTTGCAGCAAGACCTCACCGGCGCCCGGCGCGGGCACTGCTTCTTCCACGAAGCGAAAATCGTCGACCGTCGGCTCGCCGATCGGGCGACGCGCGAGGCGAATCTGCGTATTCCGTTCCATAGACTGCAGGTTCGCCCCGGCTCGCAAGCCTTACTCCCTGGGGCGCTCCGTTAAAAGAGATTCCAAAGGAATTGGTTGTAAACTTCGTGGTGGTATTGCACTTCTTGCGGTTTCACGATCGTGCCTAAGAGGCGCGGACAACGATCCGCACTCGCCTGTTTCAGTTCGGCGTACTTGCTTTGCACCTCGGCGCCGAACAGCTTGGTCACCCATTCCGATTCGCGGAAATGTTCGATTGCGTCGTAGATATTGTCGGGCAGGTAGCGGTCGGCCTGGCGAAGGTTACGAAGTTTGCTGATGCTTCCCTCAAGACCGGTTTTAAAGACCGAGAGCAGCACCATATACGGGTTGGCATCCGGGCCGACCGAACGCACCTCGACGCGCGCGCTTCCTTCATTGCCGATCGGAATGCGGATCATCGAACCCCGGTCGACAGCGGACGCTTTTATTTGGTTGGGAGCCTCGAAGTGCGGGTCGAGGCGTCGGTAAGCGTTGACGCTGGCATTGAGGGCGAGGCAAATATCGTTCCCGTGCGTGAGCAGTCGATCGATAAATTGCCATGCGAAGGCGCTGACTTTCTCTTGGCCCTTGGGATCCCAGAAGATATTCTTCCCGTTTTTCTTCACCGAAACATTGGTATGCATGCCGCTGCCGTTGACACCGATGACGGGCTTCGGCAAAAAACTCGCCGTCATCCCTAAACGCGTTGCCACCTGACGGCAAATGAGTTTGTAGAGCTGAATTTGATCGGCGGCGGCGACCACCTCGCCGTAGCCGTAATTGATCTCGAATTGCGAAGGCGCGACCTCCGGGTGATCTTTTTCGTTCTCGAAACCCATCGCTCGCTGCACTTCGGCGACCATATCGATAAACGTGCGCAATGAATCGCCGGGTAAGGAGTGATAGTAGCCGCCCGTATTGACGTACTCGAACTTTGCGGTTTCGTGGTAGCGGCGCTCGGCATCGAGCCCCTGAAAGAGAAAGCCCTCGATCTCGTTGGCGGCGTTGAGCGTGTAGCCGTTTTTCGTAAATTGCTCCGTCGCGAATTTCTTCAGCGAGCCGCGAACGTCGCCGGCGAACGGCTTTCCGCTGCGGTCGATGACGTCGGCGAAGACGAGCACTTTCCCGGGGCCGAAGATATCGGCGGGGGCCCAATAGAAAGCGCTCCAATCGAGAAAGAGCCGCAGATCGCTCTCGCGCTGGGCGGTAAAACCGCGAATGGACGAGCCGTCGAAGGTGAGATTGTCATGCGATTTCAACAAGAATTTCTTATCGTAATCGAGCATGTGCAAGCGACCTTCGAGATCGCTAAAGAGCACGGTCACCGCTTTGATGCGATGCTCTTCCTGAAGATACGCGAGGCGTTCGGCTTGCAACGTCGCCGGTGCGACCCGGTCCTTGCGCTGCTGCTTGGCGCGAAGATTCAACTCTTCGAGCTCGGTATAAGAGAGGGTCAGGAACTCACGCAATTCGCTACTCATGGCACGGGAGGTTGGCACGGAAGCCGCGGCCGGCCTTTGTCCACCCGGTAAAGCTTCGCCGGAGCGCGCTCGCCAATCGGCGAAAAGAGCCGCCATGCTGATCCGCCGCCTCGCCGACTGCCCGCCGGTTCCCTGGCGCAACGGGGCGGGGACGACGCGCGAACTCTATGTCGACGACGACCTTCGTGTAACGGTGGCTTCGGAGCGCAGCGAGGCCGCATTCTCCGATTTTAGCGGTTGGTCGCGCACGATCGTGCCGCTCGGCGAGGGGCTCTCGCTGTTGGTCGGCGAGCGCCCCGAGGTGAGAATCCCTGCGTGGAGTCCCTTCGCGTTCTCCGGCGCGGAGCGCGTCCGCGCGCGACTTGCAGCCGGGCCGATCGACGCCTTCAATATCATGACACGCGACGGGGCGCTCGTGCATCGTATGCTCTCGCTCCCACTTGCCTCGCCGCCCGTGCCGCGGAAGATCGCGCTCTTCCTGGTCGCGGGCGAGGTCGCGCTGCCGGGAGCAAGGCTGCGAGCCGGGAGTTTTGCGCTCGCAGAGACGCGCAGCGAGAGTAAGGAGATCGCGCTCCTGTGGCTGCCGCCCGGTACCGTTGCGCTCGCATTCGAGCTCGCACCCGCACCCGGCTGAAACATTCTTCCGCGCTCGCCGGTACCGGCAGCGACATGACAGCATCGCCTCGCCTCTTTTTTCGCGCCTGCGCATTCGCCGTAGCGACGATCTGCACCGGCATCTCAGCGGCCGCCGGAGCAGCGACTCCGCCCTCGGCGGCACAATACTATCGTGACGCGCTTGCGATCATGGAACGCCAACCGATTCCGCCGTATCTCACCTTTCAGACGAAGATCTCGCTGCACGGGCATCCGCCGGCGCTCGACGATTATCGGCTTCGAACAGCCGACGAACGCGAGAGCTCGCGCGAATTGCCGCGCGGGAAATGGGTAACGGGGCAAGGCGGCGGGCTCGACCCCACCTGGCTCGGTGTCAGCAAAATCGTTCGCTACGGGCTCGACATGGCGCAAGCGCAAGGCAGCGCGCAGGGATCGGCGCCGAAGAGCTCCGCAAAAGTGCCGCCCGGCTTGAAGACGATCGCTATCGTCACCGCCGTCGCGCCCCACGATTATCTCATTACCGATCGCGGCCCGGCGATCTGTCCGAACGGCGCGCCCGGCCATGCGCTGCACCTCGAGGCGATACGAAACAAACAGCGCCGCCTGCTAACGCACGTGGTGATCGAAAGCGCGACCGGACGTTTTTGCGAGATGCGTTTCTCGGTAGCCGATTCGCTGGTCGCCGTCGGCGTCTCCGGCTATCTCGCGCTTCATTTCGGCGAGAGCGCCGATTATTGGCTGGTGCACGACGCGCGTTTCGTGATCGGCTTCCGTTCGTTCGGTCTGCAAGTCTCGCAGCTC
>JAKBCP010000046.1 GCA_021807645.1 bacterium | reverse complement strand
AATCGTCGGTAACGATCCGGCGGCCGCCGCAATCGAGGCGGCGTACGGGAACATCTGCCTGCGTTTTACGGAGCAAAGCACCTTTGCAATCACCGGGGCCGATCTCGATGCATGGCTCGACGAGGAACCCGTCGCTGCGTATCGTCAATCGCTCGCGAAGCGCGGCGCACGGCTGCGTCTGGGTTCCCCGCGCCGCGGTGCCCGATCGACGATCGCCGTTCGCGGAGGAATCGAGGTGCCGGCGATTCTCGGTTCGCGGAGTACCGATATTCGTGCAGGTTTCGGTGGATTCTGCGGACGCGCGCTGCGCGACGGCGATACCCTCACGCTCGGAACGCTTGGAACGACGAACGCATCGGTTCGCGAGCGGATCGCGATCGACGCGCGGTTGCGCGTCATTCGCGAACGCATGCACCTTCGCGACCGCGATCTCTTCTCTCTACTCTGCGCGCGTACGTGGCGAGCGAGTCCGCAGAGCGATCGCGTCGGCGTGCGCTGCGAAGGATCGTCGATCGCCCACGACGGCAAGGATATTCAAACGCTCGCGGTCTTTCCGGGAACGATACAACTGCCGCCGAACGGAACGCCGATCGTTCTCGGCGTCGATGCTCCGACGACCGGCGGCTATCCCGTCATCGCGCACGTGCTCGAAGAAGATCGCTGGAAAATCGGGCAGATCCGCATCGGCGAAGAAATAACGTTTTTGCCGGTGTGGCGCATCGATCTAAATGCCGATCTCGGCGAGGGATGCGGGGACGACGAATCGATTCTCGCGCTCGTTACCTCTGCGAACATCGCCTGCGGAGGGCATGCCGGTGACGAACGCTCGATGCGCGATACGATTCGGGCGGCGCGACGCTGCGGTGTCTCCGTCGGCGCGCATCCGTCGTATCCCGATCGCGAAGGCTTCGGTCGTCGGCCGATGGAGATGCGCGGCGAGTCGCTCGCGGCCTGCGTCGCCGAACAGATCGTGCTGCTCGCCAAGATCGCGTGCGAAGAGGGCGTCGCGCTAACGCACGTGAAGCCGCACGGCGCGCTCTACAACCGGAGCGCCGTCGACGATGAGGTCGCCGACGTTGTCGCCGATGCGGTTGCTGCGGTCGATTCGACGCTTGCGTTGGTGGGGCTCGCCGGAAGCCGCTCGCTGGACCGAGCGCGCGCGCGCGGATTGCGAGCGGTCGGCGAACTCTTTGCCGACCGTCGCTATCGCGCGGACGGAATGCTCGTTCCGCGCAACGAGCCTGCCGCGATTATCGAGAGCCCCGAGGAGGCCGCAGCACAGGCGCTCGATCTCGCGCGCTCTGGGCGCGGCGAGAGCATCTGTCTGCATGGCGATACGCAGCACGCACTATTCCATGCGAGGCGCATCAACGAAGAATTGAGGCGCGCGGGCTTTCTTCTTCGCAGCGCCGCATCGCTCGACGGCTGAACCTATCGGCGAGCAGCGTTTTCATCGATGCGAGGTGTATCGTCATAGCAAACGTGCCCAAGCCGCGCGCTCGCGAGCCGGTCGAACGAGTGGAGCGAGCTTTGCGATGCGTGCACGCAACGTCGCGCGGAACGCTCGGTCTTCGATGAATCGTACGAGGAGAGCGCGCAGCGAGTCAGTCGAGCCGACGGTGAAGTATCCCGGATAATCCTTTCCGAGCAGGCCGATATTGCCGTCGATGCGCGATGCGAGGACCGGAACGCGCAGGGCGATCGCCTCGCCGAGAACGTTCGCTCCACCCTCCATACGCGACGAAAGCACGAGTGCATCGCTGCGCGATAATAACGTGATTGCTGCGCGCGCGCCGATCTCGCCGCGATAGCGGAATCGCGAATTGCGTGCAAGTTCCTCGTTCGTCCGCTTTCGGTAGCGATCGTCGAGTATGCCGCCGGCGAGCGTTACGAGGGCGGGAATTCGGCGTGGCAGCTTGCCGACGGCGTACGCGGACCGCAGCGGATCTTTTTCGTCGCGAAGGTGCCCGAGTACGGCGAATGCGTAGCGCTTCGACACGCGCTTCGGGGGCACGGGTAGCGATGGAAGGGAGACCGATTGGAAAATGGTGACGGCTTTCGCTCGCAGCGACGGCGTTAGGCGGGCGAGTGCGAGCGGTTGCAGTACGACGACTGCATCGGCGACGGCGAGCGCCCGTTGCGCCAGGCGGCTTCGCGGGAGATCGCGATAGATATCGGTGCCGGTGAGGACGACGATGAGCCGTCCGTGCGGCGCGCGTTTCCGGAAACTCAGCGCGGCCGCGGCGCTCTTCTTTGCGTGCAGCGCGACCACGATATCGGCGTCGATTTCTTGACTGGCGGATGGATAGATGCGAACGCGATATCCCAACGCACGAAAGAGCCGCGCGTATCGGCGTGCGGTGACGGCGTTGCCCGCCCGCGAGGGTCCGTGCGCCGGGGAGAGAATGGCGATCCGGGTGCCGCTCATCCGCGCCGACGAACTCATCGATGCCCGCGAACGCAGCTTGGCGCTCGTCGCCGATCTGCGCGATGAAGAATTGCTCGTGCCGCTCCTGCCGACCATCAACCCGTTGTTGTGGGAGCTCGGCCACGTTGCCTTCTTCGCCGAGCATTGGACGTTGCGAACGATGCTCGCGCGGCCCTCGCTCTTGCCGGGAAGCGAGCGGCTCTACGATTCGGCGAAGATCGCCCACGACGAGCGCTGGTCGTTGCCGCTTCCGTCGCGTGCCGAGACGCTGCAGTACCTGCAGCGTCAGCTCGAGGCGACTCTGGAAGCCCCCTACGTTGACGAGCGCAGCGCGTATTTTCAGTCGCTCGTGCTTTTTCACGAAGATATGCACGGTGAAGCCACGATCTATACACGCCAGACCCTCGCCTATGCCGCGCCTGCGTTGCCGACGTCGGCCCCGCCGAGCGCTTTGGCGGAGATCGAAGGCGATGCCTCGATTCCGGCGGGGAGGTATCGTATCGGTGCGCGCCGGGGCGATGCATTCGTCTTCGATAACGAAAAATGGGAGCACGAAGTCGAACTCGATGCCTTCCGGATCGCAAAGCGCTGCGTTACGTGCGCCGAATTCCGCGCCTTCGTCCAAGACGGCGGTTATCGCCGTGAATCGTTGTGGAGCCCGCAGGGCTGGAGTTGGCGCAATGAAGTCGGGGCCGAACATCCCCTCCACTGGCGCCGCTCGAACGACGGCTGGGAACGACGACATTTTCAAGGCTGGATCCCGTTGCGCGAGCGAGATCCGATCGTGCAAGTCAATGCATACGAAGCTGAGGCTTTTGCTCGTTGGGCGGGGCGCCGCTTGCCTTGCGAAGCGGAGTGGGAGATCGCAGCGACCGGCGGCGATCGCCGTCGCTATCCGTGGGGCGAGAGCGCTGCCGACCCGACGCATGCGAATCTCGACGGCCGCTTCGGCGATGTCGTCAGCGTCGATGCGTTCGCGACGCATGCATCGCCGTGGGGTTGCGTGCAGATGATCGGCAACGTCTGGGAGTGGACCGCTTCGCCGTTCTTGCCGTATCCGGGCTTTTCGCCCGACCCGTATGCGGAGTACTCGCAACCATGGTTCGGCGTGCAGCGGTCTCTACGTGGAGGTGCGTGGAGCACTCGCGCGCGGTTGATCTCCACGCGTTGGAGAAATTTTTATCTCCCGCATCGGCGGGATATTTTCACCGGGTTCCGTACCTGCGCGCTCTAAGGCGTCAGCAGGAACGTCTGGAGGAGGAGAGATCGCATGTCCGTATCCGCACCGACCGCCGGCCGACCGAACGCGCGCGCCTTCATTCTCGGCACGCTGCTCTTTATCGCGATGGCCGTTATCGGTCTCTACATCGTGAAATGGGCGCCGTACTGGGGCAAGGCGCACCTCGCTGCGGCGACGCACTCCATCGGTCCGTCGATGGTCAGCGGCAAGAGTGCCGCTCCACCAGCCGTGGGTTGGGCCGCCGCCTGGCAGTACGCATTTGCGTATTTCAATGCCGTGTGGACCGCGGTCGTGCTCGCGCTGCTCCTCGGGGCGACGATTCAGGTCTTCGTACCGCGGAAATGGTTACTCCAACTCCTCGGGGCCGCCAACGCGCGCTCGGCGGCGATCGCCGGTGCAATTTCATTGGCCGGAATGATGTGCACCTGCTGCACCGCGCCGATCGTCGTCGGCATGCGCAAACAACGCACCAGCATGGAAGGCGCGCTGGCGTTCTTCCTCGGGAATCCGCTGCTCAATCCGGCAGTCTTGATCTTTATGGGCTTCGTCCTCGGTTGGCAATTCGCGGCAATCCGGCTCGTCTCGGCGGTGTTGTTGATTGCCGTCGTCGTTGCCGTCGCGCATCGTTTTGGTGCGGCGCTTCCGAACGCGGAGGTCGATGCTCCGAGTTTCGATCTCGCACCGATCGAACGCCCCGATGCGAACGTACGAACGCTATCGATAGCCTGGCTCAAGGAGATGTGGAATGAGATCGTCGCCATTCTCCCGGGATATATCGCGATCGTTTTTCTGCTCGGTGCGCTACGCGCGTTTCTCTTTCCGCCCGGGTTAACGCTCCATACTTCCGGCATTCTTCCGACGGCGCTGGTCGCGCTTGCCGGGACGTTCTTCGTCGTTCCCACGGCGGGGGAGGTGCCGATCGTGCAGACCTTGCTCGCGCACGGGATGAGTACGAGCGCGGCGATCGCGCTGATCGTTACCCTTCCGGCGATTAGCTTGCCGTCGCTTTTTATCGTGCGGAACGTCTTCCCCCGAAAGGTGCTTGCCGCGACCTTCGGGATCATCTTTGTGGGCGGCGTCGTTATCGGGAGCCTCTCTGCCGTCTTTCTCCACTAACGAGCGCCGATATGACAAAAACCGATATTACACGGCTGACCCATCTCTCGAGCTGCGCGGGTTGAGCGTCGAAACTCGACGCACGTGCGCTCGCGCAGGTTCTGCGCGATCTCCCTCCGATTCTCGATCCGCGCGTTCTCGTCGGTACGGCAAGTGCCGACGATGCCGGCGTCTACCGTCTCGACGACGAACGCGCGATCGTCTCGACGTTGGATTTCTTCACGCCGATCGTCGACGATCCGTACGACTATGGCCGGATCGCCGCGGCGAATGCGCTCTCGGATATCTATGCGATGGGTGCAACTCCGCTCTTTGCGTTAGCGATCGCCGCATTCCCCGAAGATATGTCGCCGGAGATCGTTGGGGCGATTCTCCGCGGCGGGGTCGATAGTGCCGCAGCGGCGGGAATCTCGATCATCGGTGGGCACACGATTAAAGACGACGAGCCGAAATATGGGCTCGCGGTGACCGGAATCGTCCACCCGCAGCGCATCGTGAGGAATAACTCCGGACGCGAAGGCGATGCGTTGGTGCTGACCAAAGCGATCGGCACCGGAATTCTCACCACCGCCCGTCGTTCCGATATCATTGGTGAGGAGGAACTCGCACCGGCGGTAGCATCGATGGCGACGTTAAATCGCCGCGCTGCGGAGTGTGCGTTGCGCTTCGGCGTTACGGCGATGACCGATATCACGGGTTTTGGGCTGTTGGGACATCTCCGCGAAATGCTTGGAGGCGAGCTCGGTGCGGAGATCGACGCGAAGAGCGTTCCATTGCTTCCCGGCGTGCTCGCTCTCGCGCGCGAAGAGATCGTTCCCGGCGGAACGAGAAGCAATCTCGATGCAGCCATCGAGGCCGGCGCGCGCTTTAGCGACGCGATACCCGTCGAGATGCAACTGGCGCTCGCCGACGCGCAGACCTCGGGCGGGCTTTTGATTGCCCTTCCGCAGGGCGAACTCGACGCATTTCTCGCGTCGTTGAAGAGCGACGGGGTCGCGGAAGCGAGATGGATCGGCTCGATCGTTCGCGGAGCCGGCATCGCGATTGGGTGATGCCGGTGTTAGCGTTAGCGGAAGGTGAACCCGAATCCGAGGTAGTGCGGCTTGCTTCCGGCGCTTGCATTAAACGCCGTACCGATCTCGAGTGAGAAGAGCAAACGCGGATTCATGACGCGCTGAATGCCGATCGTACCGGTGGTCTGCGCGCTGCCGCCGTACGCAGCGACCGATTGCGTTGAAAGCTCGGCGGTGAGGCCATAGCGTGCGTTGAGATCGTGACTGACGGAAAACGCCGCGGTCGGCGTCACCACGTGTGCGTAACCGATGTTGCTCTGGGTGTACGAATACCTCCCGAGCGAGGCACCGAGGAGCCACGTGCGGGCGGGCGACCAATTCGCATAGAGGTTGTAGAGCGAATCGGGAACGATCGCCGTATTGGCGAGCGCCGCGAGCGGCGGGTGCTCTTCTCCGGAGATCGAGAAATATGCGTGGTGAAACTCGCCGAGGCCGACTTTTGCGCCGACGCCCGCGCCGGTCATAAAATAGACGCCGGTACCGCGATTCCCGGATTTCGCAATCTCCGACGGGTAATCGATGAAGGCTTCGATACGGGGGGCGAGGCCGTAGCGGATGCGTGCCTCCGGAAAGGCGGCGAGGGCGGTGCCGCCGAGGCGCGATGCGTTCTGGTAGTAGGTCGTTTCGAGAATAAAACGGTGCAGGGTCGCGATGCAGGCGTTCACCTTGCCGTGGGTGCGGCTTGCGACCGCGCGCAGCGTCCGCCCTTTGCAGGCTGCGATTGGCCGGCTCGTTCCTGCGGCGCGGGCGGAGCGCCCAGCGAGGGGCAGAAGTACGAAGAGAAGGAGGACGACGGAAAAAACGCGACGCATCGCTAGAGAAGACCTTTCGGGGGCGGGTAAACCCGCGCAGTATAGCACCTGGCAAGCGCTCTGCCTAGCACATAAGGGCGGCAGGGCCCCGGTCCCGCCGTGCGGGTGAGCG
>JAKBCP010000045.1 GCA_021807645.1 bacterium | reverse complement strand
TCGCGATGCGCGACGAAGCGAAGAACGCGCGACCGTGCATCGAGAGTTTTCTCGCGCAACCGGAACTTCGTCGCGCGATCGTCGTCGACGATGGGTCGTCCGACGAGACGCGTGCGATCCTCGATCAGATCGCTCGCGAGGATGCGCGCGTGCGCGTCTATTCCGTTCCCGCCGATGCTCCGATGCAGGCGTCGCCGAAAGCGCGGGCGCTCGCGGCGGCGGTCGCCGCCGCGCCGATTGAAGCCCCGTTCGCGCTCTTTGCCGATGCCGACGTGCGAGCGCTACCCGGAGCGCTCGGGGCGACGGTCGATGCTCGGAAGGCGCTTGGCGTCGCCGCGGTCACCGGTTTCCCGCGCATACGCGTGCGCGATCTCGCCGCGGCGGGTTGCGCGCCGCTCGCGCGCATGCTTCTTCTCGAAGCCTTTCCGATGCGCGCCGCGCGCGGCACCGATCCGCGATTTTCCGCGGGGAACGGGCAATGGTTTTTGGTCGAGCGAGAGGCGTACGCGCGCAGCGGTGGGCATGCCGAGATCGATGCGCTCGTCGAGGATATCGCATTGGCGCGCGCGCTCAAGCGAAGCGGAGCGCGGGTCGCCTGCGTCGACGCGCGCGAGATCGCCGTCGTTGACGGATACGCGGGGCTGCAAGCGAGCCTCGACGGGTTGGGGCGCTCGTTGCTCGGTGAGGTCGGTCTTCTCGGAAGCATGTTGTACGCGCTCTCGTCGCTTGCAGTCGCGCTACTGCCGTTCGCGGCGATCTACCTGTGGGTTCGCGTCGTTGCCGAGGGCACGGGCGCCGAAAAGATCGGCGCGCTCCTGGTGACGCTCGGTGCGCTCGCGCCGTGTATCGCTTGGAGCTCCGCCGCTGCGGCGGTCGAGCGGCCGCCGGGCATGCCGCAACCTCCGGCTTCGCCTTTTGCGCTCGCGCTCGGTCTCTGGGCTCTGGGCCTGGGATTGCGCGGTGCGATCGATTGGCGGGGGCGAAGGATTGGCCGGGCGAACCCCCGGCCGCTGTGACTCCTCCCCACCTCCAGATCGCCATCGACGGGCCCGCAGGCTCCGGCAAAACGACGGTCGCCCGTCGCCTTGCCGATCGCCTTTCACTGCTTTACCTCGATACCGGCGCGATGTACCGCGCGCTCGCCGTGCTCTCCCTGCGCGAGCGGGTCGATGCCGATAACGAGCCGGCGCTTTTGCGGTTGCTCGAGGTGCGCCCCATCGATGTCCGTCTCGATCCGCGTTCGCCGATGGGCTTCACGGTGCTCGCCGGCGGCGAGGCGCTCGCTGAAGCCGATCTGCAAGCAAACGCTGCCAGTGTCGTCGTCTCGACCATCGCAGCGCATCCGAAAATTCGCGAGCGTATGGTTGCCAAGCAGCGCCGCATCGCCGAGCTCGGCCCGGTGATCATGGCCGGGCGAGATATCGGTACGGTCGTTCTGCCCGACGCTCAGGTCAAGGTCTTTCTGACCGCGAGCATCGGCGCGCGCGTTCAGCGGCGGCGCGAGCAATTTGCTCGCTCCGGAACGGCGATCGACGCGCACGCTCTCTATACCGAGTTAGAAGAGCGCGACCGGCTCGATGAGTCGCGGGCGAATTCGCCGTTGCAGATCCCGCCCGACGCACACGTTATCGATTCGAGCGATCTCGGGATCGACGACGTCGTTTCGAAGATCGCCGCGCTTGCGAGCGCCGCTGCATGACGCGCTTCTATCGATTCGGTCGCGCGGTCTGTCGGCTCGCGCTGCTTCCGTGGCGGGTGCGAGCGATCGGCGTCGAGCGCGTTCCGCTCCACGGGCCGCTCATCGTCGCGGCGAATCACATCTCCTATCTCGACCCTCCGGCGCTGGGACTCTATCTTCCGCGCATGCTTCATTACATGGCAAAACGCGAGCTGTTCTCGGTTCCCATTCTCGGCGCGGCGATCGCTGCGGTCGGTGCGTATCCGGTCGATCGGGGCGGAAATCCGATGAGCGCGATTCGCCGCTCGGTCGAGGTGTTGCGCGAAGGGAAGGCTCTTGCGATCTTTCCCGAGGGAACGAGAAATCTCACCGGCGAGGCACCGATCCAATCCGGCGTCTCGATGCTTGCGTCGCTCGGACGCGCGCCGGTTGTTCCCGCCTGTATCGTCGGCACGGATCGGGCGCGGAGTTTTGCGCCCGTTACCGTCGTCTACGGCGAACCGATCCGCGACGCATGCGAAAACGGGCTCGCGCGCTCGGAGATCGAGCCGTTCGCGCAACGCGTCATGGCGGCGATTCGCGCCCTGCGCGCGGAGGCTGCATGAGCGCGACGATGCTCGAGCAGGCGCTCGCCGCCTTCGAACGGCGGCTCCCGGAGCGGATCGGAGAGCATCATTCCTGCGTGCTGTTGCGTGAAGCGATCGATTATCACTTTGGTTTTGGTGAATTCGGGCCGGCACGTCGGGGGAAGCGGCTGCGCCCGCAATTGCTCTTCCGATTCGCATTCCAACTCGGCGCCGATCTCGAACGCATGCTCGATGCCGCGGTTGCGATCGAGATTCTTCATAACTACTCGTTGGTTCACGACGATATCGAAGATCGCGACGAGCTCCGTCACGGCCGCCCGACCCTGTGGGCCCGCTACGGGATCGCGCAGGCGATCAACGCCGGTGATGCGATGTGCGCGATCAGCTTTCTCTCCCTCGCGCGGAGCGAGAAGGAGCTCGGTGCTGCGCGCGCGCTCGATGCGGTGCGCGTTTTGCATGAGGCGCATCGCGAGATGTGCAACGGGCAGGCGCTCGATCTCGCGTTCGAATCGCGTCCCGCCGTTGCGTTTGACGAATATCTGGAGATGATCGCCGGCAAGACCTCGGCGCTCTTCGGCGCGGCATCTGCGCTCGGAGCGATCTGCGCCGAAGCCGACGCGACGACGATCGAGCGCGCGCGCACCTTCGGGCGGGAATACGGCATGGCGTTTCAGATCCGCGACGATATTCTCGGCATCTGGGGCGATGAGGCGGTGACCGGAAAACGCGTCGCCGGGGATCTCGCGCGGCGCAAGTGGAGTTTCCCGATCGTCTGGGCGCTCTCGCGACCCGAGAGCCCGGCGCGCAGCACCGTCGCAACGATGTATGCAAGCGGCCGCAGCCTCGACAGGGATGAGGTAGAAGCGGTTCGGAACGCCCTGGACGAACTCGCTGCCCGGCCGGCATGCGAGCGTGCCATCGCTCAACGCCTCGACATACTCCAACGTTTCGGCGATAACGATCTCTATCGGTTCGCCGCCGAGTCTCTTCACTAGGAAAGGATCATCGACCGCGTGATTACCCGTCCTTCAGCACTCCGCGATCGGATCGAGTCCATCGCTCGACCGCTACTCTATATCTTGCTCGCACTTGGGCTCGCGATCCGCCTTCTGTTTATCCGCGAGAACGGCTTCTCGAACGATATCGCCGCTTTTGCTTCGTGGGCGATCACCCTTGCCTCGCATCCGCTCTCGCAGTTCTACGGAACGGCGGGGTTTGCCGATTATCCGCCCGGCTATTTCTATGTTTTGCGCGTCATCGGCGTGATTTGGCAGCATCTCTTCGCCGCGCACGATCTGAATTATGCGACGCTCGACCTACTGGTGAAGGTGCCCGGCATCCTTGCCGACCTCGCCATCGGCGCGTTGCTCTACGCGCTCGTGTTGCGCTTTGCCGGGAAGGCATTCGGCTTGCTCGCCGCCGCGCTCTACCTACTCAATCCGGCGACGATTTTTATCTCCGCGATTTGGGGGCAGGTGGATGCCGTTGCCGCGTTCTTTGCGCTGCTGGCGATCTATGCAATCCTTCGCAGCGGCGACGACGAGAGCGGTACGATGCGCTGGTCGCTACTGGCGTGGACAGCGTTCTCGTTCTCGCTTTTGGTGAAGCCGCAGGCCGCCGTGCTTGCGCCGCTGCTGGTCGCGTATGCTTTCGTCGGAACGCCGCGGCGCGCGGCGGGGCTTCGCGCCGCAGGCGTCGGCGTGCTCGCCGGGCTCGGCCTGGCGTGGTTGGTCGCGCTTCCGTTCCATCCGGCGTTCGATCCGCTATCGGTCTTCACGTGGCTCTACGAACGCTATCAATTCGGTGCGAGCGTCTACCCGGTCAATTCCGCCAATGCGATGAATCTGTGGACGATCACCGCGCCGTTCTGGCAGTCCGATTCAGCGACGATCTTCGGAATTCCGCAAGCGATGTGGGGCATCGGTCTCGTCGTTGCCGCAACGGCGCTGGCGACCTGGCGCTACCTTCAAGAACGCAGCGAAGGCGCGCTTTTGGAGGGTGCGGCGATCGCGTTGCTCGCGTTTTATATGCTCGCAACGCGGATGCACGAACGCTATAGCTTCGACGGCGTGCTCTTTTGTATCGCCGCAATCGGCGTCGCCCGACGATATATTTGGGGCGCGATCGTCCTATCGATCGTGCTCTTCGTGAACCTGAAGTACGCGTATGCCTACCTGACCGTCGTTACGAATCATACCGCCGGCGTCAACGCCATGAATCTCTGGCCGACGGTCACGCACCCGCTCTCGCTCATCGCAGTGCTGACGTTCTTTGCTCTCAGTTACGGTTTTCTCTCGATTGCAGGTGAGAGCGAACCCGGAAAACGCGATGCCGATCCTTCGGTCGAGGCGATCAAAATATGGTTCGGTCAGGGCCCGCGCAAGTGGTTCGCGCCGCGTAACGGCTTAGCCGCACTGGCATGGCCGCTCGACTATCTCATCTCGGCTGCATTAACGGTCGCAAGTTTCCTGCTGTCGTTCGTCAATTATTGGAAGCCCGGCGAGAAAATCTTCGACGAGATATACTTCGCTCGGGCGGCCGAAGAGTATCTGCGCAACGTTCGCATCTACGAAAACACGCATCCGCCGCTGACGAAGCTGCTTATTACCGCATCGACGTGGCTCTTCGGCGGCCTTCCGCGCGGGGATAACGCACACGGTTGGCGCTTTGTGGACGTGCTTTTCGGAGCGTTGGTCATTCCGATCGTCTATGCATTCGCGCGTCGCGTTACCCGTTCGACGCTCTTCGCAACGATCGCCACCACGCTCTTTCTCTTCGACGGTATGCACTACGTGCAGTCGCGTATCGCCACGCCCGAAGGAATCGTCATCGTCTTTTCCGTCGCAGCGGTCTACGCGTTTTATCGCTTCTGGATCGCCTCTCAAGTCAACGAACGGCGGCACGTCGATCTTCCGTGGTGGAGCTACCCGACGACGATTGCGATCTCGCTGGCGATCGGTTCGCTCTTTGGGTTGTTGTACGGCGTGGTCTTCACGAAGCTCAACCCGATGGCGAACCCAACCGTCACGATCGTCGCGGAGGTGCTGATATCGCTCTACGTTGCAGTCGGGCTCTACCTGATCGGACGCCTGATGGTGCTTCCGAGGATCTTTGGCGACGGCCTTCGCGAGCGTAGTTTCCCGGATGGATCTTTTGCGCTGATCGGCCCCGATGGCGTTCGCGTCTCGACGTTCGACGGCGGTCGCATCGAGCCGGGCAGCAAGACGCCGGTGCGCGGCTCGATGACGACGGTACGGAACGGTAATCTCGTCGCCGCGCTCGAACCGGGCGTTACGTTCGAATATCGCCGCGACGGCAGCGTGCGGTACGAGTCACCTGAAGGTGCGGTCACCTATCGCGATAATTGTATCGAGAGCGATGCCGGAGAACGTGAGGAGGGGCGCCACGCAGGGCTCTGGCTGATCGCCTTTACCGTTGCACTGGGGTGCCTGATCGCCAGTAAATGGTACGGCGTGATGGGCTTCGGCGTGAGTTGGCTCGTGTTGATTCTCGTCGCCTCGCAACGTTTCTGGAAGAAGAAGATCGCGCTTTGGGGGAACCCGCGCGGCTTCCGTCTCGACGTCGCGCTGCTCTCCATCGTCTTTATTAGCATGACCGTCTACATGTTGGCGTGGGTCCCCGACATCGCGCGGAATGCGAAATCGGTCAACGAAATTCATAACTTCAACGACGTCGTCTATCGACAGTACACGATGTTTGAATACCACGACCACCTCAAAGCGACGCATCCCTACTCTTCGAAGTATTGGGAGTGGCCGCTCGATATGGTTCCGGTCGCCTATTACTACAAAGATTTGCGGAGAAACCCGGCCGATCCGAACGGTTGCTGCGTCCGCGAAATTACCTCGATGCCCAACCCGTTCATTCTCTGGTTTGGGTTGTTGGCGATTCCTATCGTCGGCGTGCTCGCCTGGCGAGAGCGACATAAAGGCTACGCGCTCTTAGTGCTCGACTACCTGTTGCAATGGTTGCCGTGGTCGCTCTCGCCGCGCATCGCCTTTGAATATCATTATTACGTCGACATCCCATTGGTCTGTATTTGTAACGCCATCGTTTTGCAGCGGCTCTGGCAATGGGGAGATCGACAAGAGGAGAGCAAGAAGTTCATCGCGCGCGGCCTCGTCGGCGCTTACGTCTTGCTCGTGATCGCCGGGTTCGTCTACTTCTTCCCGATCCTCTCGGCGACGCCGATCACCTGGAATCAATGGCACGAACGCATGTGGTTCTCGAAATGGATCATCGGTCCGGGCTAGCGGTCGGGGAAAAAAGCGGCCGCTAGACGGAAATGCGCGGAGGGCGGACGAACCCTTCAGGTATGTCCGGTCATAGCAAATGGCATAACATCCGCCTTCGAAAAGGTAAGGTCGATGCACAGCGGGGCGCGCTCTTTACGAAGCTCAGCAAGGAGATCATCCTTGCGGTGCGCGGGGGCTCCCCCGATCCCGAGGCCAATTATCGCCTGAAGATGGCGATGGAGAAGGCGCGTGCGAACAATATGCCG
>JAKBCP010000044.1 GCA_021807645.1 bacterium | reverse complement strand
CTCCTCGACGCTTCTGCGCGCGATATTCGCGGTTCTTTTCGCCGTCGCCGGCTTTCTCGTCGGCCAAGAGGCGTATCTTCGCATTCTGACCTTCCATACGGCGGGTTCGGGGGTGCAGATTCTCTTGGATATCGGCGCATCGGTGGTCGGCGCGGTCTTGGGAATTTTTCTCGCGCCGGTAGCGCAGTCGCTCTTTGAAGAGGAGGCGCGTGCGGTCGAACGTTCGGTGGAACGGCTCGCTCCCTCGGAACTCGTCGGCGGTGCTGCGGGGCTCATCGTCGGCTTGGTAATCGCCTATTTAACGAAGAGCATTTTCTTCGAGTTCGTCGGCGTCGCCGGGAAGACGGGAAGCTTGATTGCGATCCTGCTCTACCTCATCGTCGCCATGTTTATCGCCTACCTCGGAGCGCGTATCGGGGCGAAATTACGGATCGTTCCGCTTCCGCCTTCGCTGGTCTCGGGGCTCTCACCGAAAGTGCTCGATACCTCGGTGATCGTCGACGGACGCATCGTCGAAGCGATCAAGAGCGGATTCCTCGAAGGGCCTTTCGTGCTTCCGCGATTTGTCTTGCGCGAGCTCCAACAGATCGCCGATTCGGCAGATGCGCTCAAACGCGCTCGCGGACGTCGTGGCCTCGACGTGCTCGGTCGACTGCAAGAGGTCGCGGGTCTCGAGGTAGTCGATCGCGATTATCCCGAGCTCGCTCCGGGGAACGTCGATGCAAAGCTCGTCCGCTACGCGCGCGAATTCGGTGCAAAGATCGTAACGAACGATTACAACTTGCAACGCGTTGCGCGCGTTGAGAACGTTCTGACGCTCAACCTGCATGAATTAACGGCGGCGCTCAAGCCGGTCGTACTGCCGGGCGAGGAGATGCGCGTGCACGTCGTGCGCGAGGGGAAAGAACCGCATCAAGGCGTAGCCTATCTCGATGACGGCACGATGGTCGTCGTCGAACGCGGTCGACGCCATCTCGGCGATCGCCTCGACGTCATCGTTACCAGCGTACTGCAAACCGTTACCGGCCGGATGATCTTCGCACGCCCGAAGGGCGAAGAAGGCGAGGACTAATGCGTTGGGCCGGGTTGGTGGTGGCGGCGGGTGAGGGCCGGCGTTTTGGCGGCTTCAAACAACTCGTCGAGATCGCCGGCCGTCCGATGCTTGCGTGGTCCCTCGATGCGCTCGCTGCGGTGAGTGCGTTCGAGGTTTTCGCCGTCGTGACGGCACCGGAGGCCTTCGAGGAGGTCGAACGCGTTGCGCGGCCGATTCTCGGCGAGCGTTTTTTGCCGCTGGTCGCCGGTGGATCGACGCGCCAAAGGAGCGTTTGGAACGGCCTGCAGCGCCTTGCGGGGCGTTGCGACGCGGTAGCGATCCACGATGGAGCGCGGCCCTGCGTAACGTCGGAGGATATTGGGGACGGGATGCGCGAGATTGCGCAAGGACGGGCGGCGCTGCTCGCGGCACGCGTCGTCGATACGCTAAAAAAAACGGAGGAAGGTTCGAGGGTGATCCAAGCGACGTTGCCGCGCGAGAACGTGTGGGCGGCGCAGACGCCGCAGTTTGCCGCCTACGCGGATCTCGTTGCGGCTCACGAGCTCGCCGCGCGCACCGGAATCGATGCGACCGACGATATCGCGCTTCTCGAAGCGCTGGGCGTCCGTTGCACGATCGTTCCATCGACGGCGGAGAATTTGAAGGTAACGCAACCCTGCGACCGCGATCTCGCCGCAGCGATTCTCTCCGCGCGCGCACGTCGCGCCGGGTCTTTGCGATGATACGGTTCGGCCACGGGTTCGATGCACATCGGCTCGTCGAGGGACGTCGATTGATTTTAGGTGGGGTCGATATCCCTTTCGAGCGAGGAGCTCTCGGCCACTCCGATGCCGACGCGCTGGCGCACGCGGTCGCCGATGCGCTCCTCGGATCGCTCGCCCTGGGCGACCTGGGAGCACATTTCCCCGATAGCGACCGGCGTTGGAAGGATGCCGATTCGTTGGCTTTATTGGCGGCATGCGTGGAGTTGGTGCGCGAACGGGGTTACCGGGTGGGCAACATCGATGCGACCATCGTCGTAGAGCGCCCGCGGCTTTCGACCTATACCGAGCAGATGCGCTGCAACCTTGCCGCTCGATGCGGCGTCGATGCAAGTGCCGTGAGTGTAAAAGCAAAGAGTAGCGAGGGTATGGGGTATACCGGCGACGGGACGGGAATCGCCGTCTATGCCGTTGCAAGCGTGGAGAAGATCGAGCCGTGAATGCAAACGTAACCGCGCTTGCGCGCAGGATGCAGGAGTGGGGCCTCTTGGAGAGCCCGATTCCCGATGCTGCGTACCGATGGATCGAGACCTTCCTCGAAGCGTACGGCGAGCGCGTCGTCGATCTCGATCGCGCCCGTCCGCTCGTGCTCTCGTTGCGAGCCGAATCCTGCGTCGTACCGGCGCTCGAGCTCGAGCGCCTGCGCTCTCGCGAGGTACTCTTTTTTCTCGATGCCGTCGCGCAATACGTCGACGCTCAACCCGAGTTGCGGGGGCTGCCGCTCGCTCACGACCTTCCCGTCATCGGCGAGGAGTTCGGTCTCGGTGCCGAGGACGCCGTCGACAGCGTTCGTATGGCGCTCACCGGAGTCCGCGACGGCGTTCCGCTCGAACTGCTTTTTCCGCTGCTCGGCCACGATCGCATTATGATTCGCATCGGGGCGATTAACGCGCGGCTATTGCACGGCCGCGGTTTAGAACCGATTGCGTTCGGCCCAGACGGAGCGCCGTTCGAGCCGATCCACGGAAAGCGACCGCAGTAGATGCGTTTCTTTCAAAGCATCGCTGCGGATTTCCGCGCCCCGCTCGAACGCGATCCGGCGGTGCGCGGGCCGATCGACGTGCTACTCTCCTATCCCGGCTTTCACGCGTTGCTCGCGCATCGTTTTATTCACATCTTGCATCGCTGGAAGATTCCATTGCTCCCGCGCTGGCTCGCGCACATCGTGCGCTTTCTTACCGGGATCGAGATCCATCCGGGAGCGACGATCGGCAACGGCGTCTTCATCGACCATGGCATGGGTGTCGTGATCGGCGAGACGGCGGAGGTCGGCGACGATTGCACGATCTACCAGGGCGTAACGCTCGGCGGCACGAGTCTCTCGCACGGCAAGCGTCACCCGACGCTCGCGCGGAATGTCGTCGTCGGCGTCAACGCGGCGGTGCTCGGTGCGATTACCATCGGCGAGAATACCAAGATCGGCGGCGGGTCGATCGTCGTTCGCGACGTCCCGGCGAATGCCGTGGTCGTCGGCGTGCCCGGGCGCGTCGTTTTCATCGACGGGGAGCCGGTGCGCGATGCCGGCGAACCTCCGCGCGTCGTCATGCCCGATCCCGATGCCGTCCAAATCGCACAACTCCAGACGCGCGTCGCTCAACTCGAAGGACGCCTCCGGGCGCTCGAACGTTCGCAAGGAAATGACGATGCCGCTGCAGCTCTATAACACGCGCACTCGCCGCGTCGAAGCGTTCCAACCGATTCGCGAGGGAGAGGTCTCCATCTACGTCTGCGGTCTTACGCCGTCGGCACAGGCGCACCTCGGACACGCTCGCTCGTTTCTCTTTTTCGACATCCTTCGCCGGTATCTCGCGTTCTCCGGATACCGGGTTACCTACGTGCAGAACGTCACCGACATCGACGACCGGAGTATCTCAGCAGCGCATCGGCTCGGCACCTCGTGGCGCGAGATCGTCGCCGGATATTATGCCGAATTCAAACGCTCCATGCGCCGATTGGGCGTGCGCGAACCCGACAAAGAGCCGTATGCGACCGATTTCATCCCGCAGATTCGCGAAACGATCGAGGCCTTGATCGAGCGCGATTACGCCTACGTTGCAAGCGATGGAATCTATTATAGAGTCGGAAAATTCGCCCGCTACGGCGCGCTCTCCAATCGCAATATCGACGAGCTCGAAGCGGGTGCGCGCATCGAGATCGACGAGGCGAAGGAAGAGCCGCTCGATTTCGCTCTCTGGAAATTCGCAAAACCCGGCGAACCGCATTGGCCGTTCGAGCCCTACGGCGACGGGCGGCCGGGCTGGCATATCGAATGTTCGGCGATGTCGCACGCACTTCTCGACCCGCAGGGAACAGGCTTCGATATTCACGGCGGCGGGGCCGACTTGATCTTTCCCCATCATGAAAACGAGATCGCGCAGAGCGAGCCGTTGATGGAGCGGCCGCCGATGGCGAACTTTTGGCTGCACGGCGGCCTACTGCTCTTCGATAATCGGAAGATGAGCAAATCACTCGGGAACTTCGAACCGCTCGCCGACGTGCTCGACCGATACGATCCGCAAGCGATTCGGCTGCTCTTCCTCCGTACCGGCTACGGTAAGGTCATGAACTTCACCGAGGAGGCGATGGCGGGGGCGGTCGCTACGCTGGAACGTCTCCGCCGCGACTACCGGGCGTTGCATGAGGCCGCGGGGGGAACTGACGGAGCGGCGGCGACCCGCGGTGCGCTCACGGCGCGCGTCGTCGCGGCGCTCGACGACGATATGAACACCGCTGCTGCGTTGCGAGAGGTGCTCGCCGCCGCGAGTCTGCCCGCCGACGGCAATGCTCGGGAGCGCTTGAGCGAGCTCGGCACTGTCTTGAATCTCTTAGGCATCGAACCCGACGAGCGTTGGCTTGCGGCTCCGGAGGAGCTTCCGTTGCCGACCGATCTCGCGCTCGCACTTCGTTTAGAGATCGCCGAGCCGTGGCTCGACGGTATCGACGATGCGCGCGCGGCGCTCGACCGCGTTATCGCCGAACGACTCGCCGCGCGTGCGAGCAAAGATTGGGCGCGCAGCGATCGCCTGCGCGACGCGCTCGCGCGTTGCGGGATCGAAATTCAAGACGGTAAGGAGGGTTCGGCATGGAGCGTCGTCCGCTAGCGCGAGGGCGGGTGAAAGCTCCGCTCGATTTCGACGACGTCATCTACGGCATTCACGCCGTCTCGGAAGCACTCGAAGCCGGAGAATCGATCCTCGCACTTCACGTCGCGAGCGATCGTGCTCGCGATCCCGCGCTGCGAGCGTTGCTCTCGGTCGCCGAAGAACGCGGGTTGCGGGCGCGTTTTGAGGGGCGCGACTTTTTTGCACGCCTGCCTTATAAGGCACATCAAGGCGTCGTCGCGCGCAGCGCGCCGTTTCCTTATGCCGATCTCGAAGAGGTGCTAACGCCGCGCGACGGCACGCCGCTGCTGGTCGTCATCCTCGACCATCTCACCGATCCACACAACGTCGGCGCGATCGTTCGGACGGCGGCGTGCATCGGAGCGAACGGCGTCGTTCTTCCCGACCGTCGGAGCGCCGGTGTCAATGCGACGGTGCGTAAAGCGGCGGCGGGAGCGACGGCGCGCATTCCGATCGCTCAAGTGACCAACATCGCGCAGAGCATCGCTGCGATGAAAAAACGCGGGCTCTGGATCGCGGGGGCGGAGGCCGGCGAGGGGGCGTTGCCTATGTACGAGGTCGATCTCCGCCGCGATCTCGCGCTGGTTATCGGGGCCGAAGGGAGCGGGCTCGCCCCGTTGGTGGCGCGGAACTGCGATTTCCTGGTGAAGATCCCGATGCTCGCCGGGGTCGCTTCGCTCAACGCCTCGGTCGCGGCCGGGGTCCTCCTCTACGAGGTCCTTCGCCAGCGTCGATTCGCCGCCGCGGCAGGGCATGAAGCGTAGAAAATCGCCCGGATACGGCAAAAACGCTTGACGGTGGAGGGGAGCCCTTCTATACTCCGACCCGTGCGACGCGCTCGACGGGCCCCGGCCCGCGTCATGCGTCCACGCGTCCCAGACGAGGCAGATACCACCCATGGCAATGACCCAGCCGGCCCCTGCAGGGCTGGACTATCACGAACGCGGCGACGAAGATCTCGTTGCGACTGCGAAGAGCGGCGATAGCCTTGCGATGGAGTTCTTACTCAACAAATACAAGAACTTCGTGCGCATCAAGGCTAAGAGCTACTTCCTCATCGGCGCGGATCGCGAAGATATCATCCAAGAAGGCATGATCGGCTTATATAAGGCCGTCCGCGATTTCAAGGCCGATAAACTCTCGAGTTTTCGCGCCTTCGCCGAATTGTGTATTACGCGCCAGATCATCACTGCGATTAAGACCGCGACGCGTCAGAAGCATATTCCGCTCAACCAGTACATATCGCTGAACAAACCGATCTACGATGAGGACAGCGAGCGGACGTTGCTCGACGTTATGCCGGCGCAGAAATCCGGCGACCCCGAGGAGTTGGTCGTAACACAAGAGGTCTCCGACGACATCCGTCAGCGTATTCGTCAGAATCTCTCGGATCTCGAATCGCAGGTGCTCGAATCTTATCTCGAAGGAAAGAGTTACCAAGAGATGGCGCGCGATCTCGGCCGCCACGTGAAATCGATCGATAACGCGCTCCAGCGCGTCAAACGCAAGATCGAAAAGAACCTCGCGGAGTTCGAGTTTAAATAGCGGCTAACGGTGGAAGTACGGGTCGGTACTTCCACCTTTCGTCGTTTTGGTCTCTCCCCTCTCACCCAACAATTCGAGGATACGATCGTACACGCGTTCGCGATCCTCAAGCGGATCGACGACGAGAACCTCGCTTTCGCGACCGTCGCTCGGGGCGATGCAGACCGTTACGAGTCCCTTCGCGCAGACGTCCATACAGGATGTTGAAATCGCCCGGATCGGCCCCCACCGGCCGCGCTCTTTGAGCGTGGATTTGAGCCAATCGCGCAGGCGGAACTCGCCGTGCCGCGCCGCGATCTCCGGCGTCTCTTCGGGGATGCGCTCTGCCGAGCAGCGA
>JAKBCP010000043.1 GCA_021807645.1 bacterium | reverse complement strand
CCGTCGGGGCGACGGCCCGTATCGAGATCTTCTTGCTTGATCCAGTTTATGAGCGATTGCCGCGCGACTTGGAATTCGACGGCCACCGAGCTCACGCTGCGGCCGGAGCGGACCAACTCGACGATCCTACGCC
Organism: bacterium; assembly: GCA_021807645.1. GTDB lineage: Bacteria > Vulcanimicrobiota > Vulcanimicrobiia > Vulcanimicrobiales > Vulcanimicrobiaceae > JABEUX01. The sequence goes on along the minus strand of JAKBCP010000043.1, from coordinate 6,736 downwards.
GGAACTCCGGCGGGTATGTGGGGCGCTTTGCCACAGGAGACCCTTTCGCTGTAAGAAAGAAAGTCTCCACTGAACCGGGTCAAGACCAATCTACAGAAAGCCCGATTCCCGTTGGCGCTACCAACGAAGAAGCCCGAAATCATTGCGAGTTCGGGCTTCTGCTTTGCATTGGTTACAGTCGGGATACAACGGCTGCGAGCTTGTCCAGCGATTGCTTCGTACCTTCGAGCTGTCCGCTCGTGCGCGCGCTCTCCATAGGTTCGTTGCCGATCATCGTTATTTTCGAACGACCGTCGCCGAGATCTTCAAAGAGAACGATGTCGTGCGCACCTTCGATCGCTTCGTGTTCGATGCCGAGCTGCTCTGGAGCCATCTTGTTGCCGTGTTCGTCCGCAAAGTACATCGAATAGACGATCCTTTCGTGCGGAACGATTTCGTGAAATTCTCCTCCGGTGTAATAGTCTTGGCCGTCCGGCGTGCGCATGCAGTACAGGAACGTTCCTCCAACCCGAAAGTCGCTGCGGCACGAAGGTGAGGTGAAGTCATTCGGTCCCCACCATTGCTGCACGTATTTCGGGTCAGTATATGCCTTCCAGACCAACTCTCGCGGTGCGTCAAAAATTCGCTCGACAACCATGCGCTGGACGTCACTTGCGGTGTCTTTTGCCATGTTCTGCCTCCGTTTCTTTCATGCGGTGAACGACCGCATCGAGCCTATCGAAACGCTCTTCCCAAAGTTGGCGATACCGAATTGCCCAATCGCTCACCGTTTTGAGCGACTCGGGCCGCAGGGCGCACACGCTTTCGCGTCCGCGTTTTTCTTTGACGACGAGCTTAGCGCGAACCAAGAACGCGATATGCTTCGAGATCATCTGCTGCGAGAGGTCGAACGGCTCCGATAGCTCGTGCACGGTTGCCGGGCCGCGGGAAAGCCGGTGAATCATCGCCCGTCGCGTACCATCGGAAAGAGCGGTGAAGGTCACGTTCAGTTGATCCACAACCAAATGGTAGTGGATTTCGGCGGCGCCGTCAAGAGGCTCGAGCGATGGGCAGGCCGAGACTAGGGGCAATCGAAGCAATCCACAAGGAGGGTCTTCGCTTTGATGAATCGCCCTGCGGCCGGTTATCTGCTCGCCGCTATAACGCTTGCGATACTTGCCCTTACGGTTGCGTCGTTCTTTGCGCCCGTCGAACGAATGAGGTTTGGCATCGGGCTCGTACCTGACGGCGCGAACGCACGCGTCGTCAGTGTAGCACCGTGGTCCGAGGCTTCACGCCTAGGGGTGCGTCCCGGCGACGTCGTCGACCTGGGCGCGCTCTCGCTCGCGGATCGCTACCGTTTGCAAATCGATTCATCACCTGTCGGTACGCCGCTTACGCTCCTGCTAATGCGCGCCGGTGCGGCGAGAACGATCACGATTCACGCAGTGGCAATGCCGCGCTCCGTCTTGCGGTTTAACGATTTCATCGCCTCGACGCTCACGGCTTCCACGATTTCACTGCTCATCATCGCGCTCGTCGTATGGAGACGTCCCTCGCTTGCGACTGCGGCGCTGGTTCTGTACGCAGCAGGGGCTCCACAGAGTTTTCTCGTCATCGTCCTCTTCAGCGGGCTGCCGGATTTCTTCTTCGGAGCGATCGGCGTTCTCTGCAGTGTTGTTATTGCTTCTTTGCCGCTCTGGGCACTGGCGCCGTTTATCGTCCGGTTTCCCGAACCGCCGCAATCACCGCAAGAGCGCACGACGGCGCGCGTAGCGGACACCATGTTGCTCATTGCTGCCATCGCCTTTACCATCGAGGCCATCTACGAGCCTCTGCTGTACCGTACGTGGTCCGCGTTCGACACATCCTCGACGTATATGGCGTTTGTCGTTGTCGTCGTCTTCACTGCAATCGCCTATCGCCGTACGGCCGGGGAGCAGCGCCGCCGGGTCGCATGGGTGCTGGCCGGATTCATCGTGACGGCCGCGGCCTACACCGTCTTCGATCTTGCCGACGGTTCCCTGTTCCTCGGGGGTCAAGGTTCCAGGTTCATCGTGGACGCCGCACTGGTGCTGCAAGTCGCCCTGCCGCTTGCGTTGGGGTACGCGATCCTGCGCCACCGCGTGCTCGATATCGGTTTCGCGATCAATCGGACGATGGTGTACGGCGTGATGACCGCACTCGTGGTGGTCGTCGTCAGTCTGATCGACTGGCTTACGACACGCTTGCTCAGCGAACAGCGCGTGGCGCTCGCCGTTGAAGCACTAATGACGATCGGTTTTGGCGTGACGTTGAACTGGCTGCACGGGCGAACCGAGCGGCTCATCGACCGCATCGTCTTCCACGCGCGTCATCTTGCCGAAAAACGGATCGAGTATCGAATCGGCGCGCTCGAGTTTGCCTCCAGCATCGACCTCGTTGACCTTGCTGTCGCGTTTGAAGCGCCGCGGATTCTCGATTTACACTCGGCTGCGGTGTTTCGCCGCTCGGCCGAGAACGAGCCCTTTGTGCGAGCTGCGGCGACGGGGTGGTCCGACCTTGATGCGCCCGAGGTGAGCGCGGACTCACTCTTGGTGAGCACGCTCCGATCGCTCGAACGCCCGATCGTTCTCGATGACGTTGCGATTGAGGACGATCGCTTCCCGCGCGGGGATGCACGCCCCGCGCTCGCGATTCCAATCGTCTCGCAGCACGAACTCATCGGCTTTGCGCTCTTCGGCAACCGCCGCGACGGTGCGCTTCCCGACCCCGAAGAGGTAACATTGCTTGCGCGGCTGTGCCGTGCGGCCGGCAGCAGCTACGTGATGGTGGAAGCGCGCCGTTGGCGCGAACACGCTGCTGCGCTCGAAAGCTCATTGGTTCGCGCTTAACAGGCCGAGGGCCAACGCGCACTGGCTCCGCTCGTCGAGCTCGTGCCCTTGCTTGCGAGCGCGAACGCCGAGCACGTCGCCGCTTGCACCCGTATCGACGAACGCTCGGGAGCGATCACGGCCAAACGACGACGGACCCGTTTGGGAAACGCATCGCGACATGCCCGCTCTCGGTAAACAGCAGTACGTAGGGAATCTCCTGATTGGGGACATTCGGATTCATGTCTCCGACCATCTTCGTTCGCGGGCTCGAACAGCTCGCCGTGGCGTGGGCGTAAACCCGCGCTTGATAGGAACCAGGTACGAAATCCCACGTCCGCGAGCTTCGCGGCGGCACCGAATAGGAACGCGGTATCCGGTCGCCGATGCGCGGCTTCTCGGCGGTCGATAAAAGCGTGAGTTCGAACGTAACGCAAACCGTGTTGTGATTCTCGATTGGAATTCTGGGTGCGGCGATTGCGGTCGCGCCCATCGTCGCTAGCAATACGCTTGCGACGAACGTCGACAAATAGTGTTGTTTCACGAATGTAATCCTTACCTTTCCGGCGAGGTGCGCTAGTGTCCCGAGCCGTAAGTCGCGCGACATGATCCGACGAGGGATTTTTCGGCGGGGCGAGGCGCGAAGAGGGAGCAATGCACTAGTTTCTCCTTGCCATCTCGAACGTCGTTCCCTTCGCGGTGACGACGAAGTCGGAGATGCTGTATGGGCTCTTATCGATCACGAATCCGGAAGAAATCGGCGACTTCAGCATACCGCTCGCGTCGCACTTCCAAATCGTCCATTCAAGGAACCAGTCGTGAACGGTACGATCGAAATGCACCGTCTGATCGAAGCTCCTTTGCGGAAGAACGCGATCGAAGGTTGCCGGCCTCTTTTGGTCGCGCTGTTGGACGGTCATCGTCAAGCAATGCGCGGTGTCGTTCCAGACCACGAATCGATGCAGAAGAAGCGCCGCATCGGCCGAGCGAGGGACGAGCGTGGAAAGCATCGCAGTAAGGAACAGAAAGCGAACCACATGTTTCATGCCGCGATATTTCTCACGGTCGGCGCTGGCCCCTATTGCTCGAAGGAACACCAATGCGCGCGTTATGGCATCAGGTGCATCGCTTATCACCATTGCTCTTGGCGGCCGACCTTCAAGCCATGCAGCCTGCTCGCTTCAGAGCGGCAATGGCCCACTGAGCTCGGGAACGACGAGTCCTTTGCCCGGCCGTTCTTGAACCCGTGCCCACAGCCGATTTCGACGAGTGAGCCGGGAAAAGGAGGGAGAAAGCGGTATCGAGCGCCCTTGCGAGGGGCGCCATTCGAGCCACGGATACGACCGATAGTATCGGAACTCTTGGAAGCGTCCCCGAGTATCACGGTGAAATAGGGCTCGCGCATGAAGGTGCTTCGTAGATGAGAGTTCTGATCGCCGCCGGTGGGTCGCATGGGGACATCCTGCCGTTCATCGCTCTCGGCCGGGAGTTCCAGCGAGCGGGGCATGAGGTTCGCTTTTACGGACACACCGTCTTCGCATCGATCGCCGAAGAAGCCGGCCTTCCTTTTTACGGCGGCGGTACGCGCGAAGAGTATCTCGAAATTCTACAAAATCCCAACACCAATCATCCGTTGCGAAGCCTGAAGGTAATCGCCGATTTAGTGGATCGCTCGGGGCGGGAGTTTCTCGACGCGATGGCAGCCGACATCGTTCCCGGCGAGACCATCATCGTGAACTCCGTGTTAGCCTTCGGCGCCCGTGCAGTGGCGGAAATCAACGGTATTCCGTCTGCAACCGTCCATCTCCAACCTACCGCCATCCTGCGTAACTGTTCCGAGCGTACCCCCGGCAGCGGTGCGGGCGCGGTGCGAGATGCGGTCGCGCAAACGTTCAAGAATCTTTCCTGGTATTTGATCGACAAGTTGCTGTTGGACACCACCGTCGGTGCAGCGCTGAATCGTCGACGCGCTGCATTCGGACTTCCGCCCGTCGATCGGCCGTTCAAGCGTTGGATCCACGATTCCGACGCATTAGTCGGTCTATTTCCGGAATGGTTCGCGCCGCCGTACCGAGACGAGCTGCCCCATTTACGGCTAACGGGATTCCCTTTGTACGATGGGAGTTCTGACGCTCTGCCTGCAGCGTTGGAAGCCTTTCTTGCTCGGGGCGAAGCGCCGATTGCCTTTACCGCAGGAACTGCGACCGCGGCCTCGCACGCGTTCTTCTCGGTCTCGGCGGAAGCATGCCGGCGAAGTGGTCGCCGCGGCATCCTCCTCACGCACGCGCCCGAGCAGGTTCCCGACCCGCTCCCCTCCGGGGTTATTCATTGCGCGTATGCACCCTTTAGCGGGTTGTTGCCGCGCGTGTCGGCCTTCGTCCATCACGGCGGCATCGGTACTTTGAGCCAGGCCCTGAAAGCCGGTGTCCCGCAATTGATCCGTCCGATGGCGCACGATCAGTTCGACAATGCGAATCGTGCCGTTCGCTTAGGCGTCGCGCTGAAAATTCGGGCGAGGGAATACCACCTGCCGAAGGTGATAAAAGCGCTCGAGCGTCTTAGCGGCGACCTAGCCATGCGCGAGCGCTGCATGAAAATCGCCGCAAAATGTAGTGATGATTCCATCGCAACCGCTTGTAAGCACATCGTCGACATGCTTGCACCGATGGCTTCTAACGAGTTAGGTGAAGGTCGCGGACGGCTACGCTAAGCGGCTTTACGTGATTCGTCTTCATCGGTATACGTGGAATCCCAACCCAAAAGACGTGATGACGTAGTCGGAAGTGCCGCGTGGGCTTCTATCGACAATAACGCCTCTCGTATGTGGAAGAACGCGATCGAAGGTCGCAAGCTTCGGTTGGTTGCGCTGCTGGACGGTCATCGTCAAGCAATGCTCGGTTTCGTTCGAAACGACGAATCGATGCAAAAGAATCCCAGCATCAGCCGAGCAAGGAGCGAGACTGAAGAGCATCGTAGCCGGGGTGAGGAAACAAGCTCGATGTTTCATTCCGATATATTTTGTTTGTTCGGTCCACCGATTACGGCGTCGGAGTTGGCGTGGGTGCCGGCGACGGCGCTCCCGATGGCGACGGCGTCGGCGATGTCGGCTTCGGCTGATCGAAGGTGTGGAAGCTCTTCGAGAGGACGTGCGGCGTGATGACGAGGTAGAGGTTGGTCTTCTGGCTCGTCTTGCTGACCTGGCGGAAAAATGCGCCGAGAATCGGGATATCGCCGAGCCCGGGAACCCTGCTCAACGTTTTGATCTCCTGATCTTGCAAGAGTCCGCCGATGATAACCGACTGGCCGTCCTTCACGGTCGCGGCGGTGAGCTCTTGACGCACCGCGATGCGCGGCGCCGTCTGCACGTAACTGAGAATGCTCGATACTTCCGAAAAAATATCGGCGGTCACTTCACCGTCAGCGGCGATGCGCGGCAAGATCTCGAGGCTGACGCCGATGTTGATGTATTGTAGTTGTTGCTGCACGATCGTCGTGCCGCCCGATGGAACGACCACCGTGGTGAAGATCGGCACGGCTTCCCCGGAGAGAATCGCCGCCATGCGGTTGTCGAGCGCGAGGATCCGCGGCTGCGCGAGAATCTTCGCTTGGCCCTGCTGCTGAAGCGCGAGGAGTTGTGCGGAGAGCGCGACTCCGGAGGTCGGTTTGCCGTTTCCGCTCACCGCACCCGCGATGGTGCCTGCGTTAAACGTTGCCGTTGCGAGTTGGCCGTTCGGCGAGTAGTTGATCCCGAGATCGTACTCTCCGGTCTGCGTGAGTTCGACGATCTGCGTTTGAAAGAGCACGCTGCGTTGCGGCGTGTCGACGAGGCGGATCAATCGTTCGTACGGCGCTATCTCGGCCGGTGTTCCTCGTAAAATCACTGCGTTCAAACGGCGGTCGACGCT
>JAKBCP010000042.1 GCA_021807645.1 bacterium | reverse complement strand
TCGACCACGTGGTTCGTTCGGCGGGCCCGTTGTATGTCGGCGGAAGCCAGCGGGCAACCGCAATCTCGCAAACGTGGTTTTTTTTCGGGTCGATCCCGGTGGTCTCGACATCGAGAATGAATATCGGCACGTCTCCTAAACGCAAGGCTCTGCCGCTCTTATCCGCCGCTGCCGACCGAGAGCGACTGCCCCGTCCAATAGCGTACGTCGGGCGCTTCCGGGATCGCCTCCGGGGTAATGATCTCGGCGAGGCGATTGGGAAGGCCGAGCGTCGCGCGCACCTCGGCGAGTTGGGCCATCGCGTTGAAACTCAGCAGCGAGGCTTGACGCACGATATCGCGCCCGAGTTGCGGATCGGGAAGCCCGCTCGTCATCGCTGCGATGGCGAACGGAGCCCCGGGTTCGTAAACGATGCCGACATCGGCCATAACATCGTGCAACGAGCCCGTCTTATGCGCGATCGTCGTGCCGTCGGGAAGCGGCTCGGGCAGCAGCGTGTCGATCTCTTGATGCGCGAGAATCTCCAACATCGCGTGCGAGGACCAGGCGTCTACGAGTTTTCCGCGCGCCATTCGCACCAGCAGCGTGAGCATGTCGAGCGGCGTGGTGCGGAGATTGCTCTCGACCGAAGAAACGTCCGTGCGGATCGCGGTGCGCAGATAGGTATGATGGCATCCATAGAATTGCATGGCCGCATTAATGCGATCCCGTCCGACCAGCCGAATGAGCATGTTGGCGGCCGTATTATCGCTGATATCGATCATCTTTCCGAGCAACCGTTTGACGGTAATCGGCGTGCCGATCGGCGCGTAGGCGAGATCGCCGGAGCCGTAGTCGCGGTCCTCCGCTCGCAGATGCATCACGTGCCCGAGCGTGAAGCGGCCGCGCGCCATGCGGCGGAACACCTCGATCATCACGGGAATCTTGATCGTCGAGGCCGCCGGCATCGAACGGTTCAAATTGTACCCGGTGATCGCTCCGGTGGCGAGATCTTCCACCGCGATGCCGACGTTCGCATCGCTCGAACGCGCGAGCGTTCGCAACGAATCGCGAAGCGATTGCATCGGCGGCGGAATTGCTGCGGCGGACGGCAATGCCCCGGCCAACGCCGACGATGCGAAGACGAGCACAAGGACGTACGAACGCGTGCGGATCATGGATAGGGTTTTCCTTCGGCGGCAGGGGGGCGATAACGGCCGCTCGCTCCGAGCAGCGCAATAAGGGCGGCGATATAGGGGAGCGCTTGAAGAAAGTCGCTCGGTAACCATGCGATGTTTCCTTGGAGCGCGAATTGAAGGGCTTCCAGCAGACCGAAGATGAGGGCGACGCCCGCCGCTCCCAACGGCGTCCACCTTCCGAAAATTACTGCGGCAAGCGCGATGAAACCGCGCCCGGCGATCATTCCATCGGAATAGAGATTGAGCTCTCCAAGTGCAAGAAAGACGCCGCCGAGCCCCGCGAGTGCGCCGGCGATCGTACTGGCATAGAGGCGCATCGCGAGCGGATCGATCCCGGCGGCGCGCGCGGCGTGTGGATTCTCACCGCAGGCGCGCAGGCGCAGACCGATCGGCGTCCGCGAAAGCACCCACTGGAGCGCGGCTGCAAGAAGTATTCCGAGAAGAACCAAGGGCCAGAGCGCTTGATTGATTGCCGGAACCTGCGGCGTCACTCCCGCTTGGTTAAAGACGAAAATTAAGCCGAACGCGGCGCCGCCGGTGCAGATAAGATTGATGCCCATTCCGGCGACGATCTGGTCGACGCGCCAACGCGTAGCGGCAAAGCCGAGTGCGAAGCCGACCGCCGCAGCAACGGCAACGCCGCCGAGCGCGCCGATCCACGGATCGCGCGTAAAGAACGAAATCAACGCGGCCGCGAACGCGCCTGCGGTCATCTCGCCTTCGAGCGCGATATTGACGATGCCGGCTCGCTCGGAGAGCACGCCGCCTAACGAAGCGAGGAGAATCGGCGTTCCGCGAACGAGCGCGAGCGCGAGTAACGAGAAAAGGAGTGAGAGCGTCATCGCGTTGCCGTTCCTCTCGCGCCGAGATACCGCCGTGCGGCGAGTGCGAAGACCAGCACGCCTTCGATTACGTGGATGGCGTCCTTCGGGACGGCTGCGGCCGCTTGCAACGCCAGACCACCTGATTCCAACGCTCCGAATGCAAGTGCGGCGAGGCAGATCGCCAACGGTTCGAGCCCGCCGACGAGGGCGACGGCGATCGCGATGAAGCCGTATCCCGGCGATAGTTGCGTATTGAAGCGATGTAATTCACCGGCAACGAGCGCCGCGCCGCCCATGCCGGCGAGCGCTCCCGACCACGCCATCGCCCAGAGTGCGACGCGCGATAATGAGATACCGGCGCGGCGCGCTGCCTCCGGGGCTTCACCTGCAGCGCGGAGACGATAGCCGTACCAGGTACGATCGAGCACGTAGCGCAGCGCGAATGCGGCGAGCAGCGCGATCGGCAGAGCGATCGTCGCGCGCGTGTGCGAGAGCAACGTCGGCAACCAGTATGCGTGCGGGAGCAGCGAGAGTTCGGGGCCGGCCGCATCGGGCGCACGCAACGGCCCGGTAACCAGATAGAGCGCGAGCGATGCGGCGATAAAGTTGAGCATGAGCGTGGAGATGACTTCGTTCGCGCCGCGCGTCGCCTTGAGCCAGCCGGCGATTGCGCCCCACAGCGCACCGCCGAGCGCGCCGGCGATGAAGATCGCCGCTATTGCCGGGGCAGGAGGTACGTCGATGCGCGTCCCGATCCATCCGGCAAGCAGTCCGCCGACGAGCAACTGTCCCTCGGCGCCGATATTGAAGAGGCCGGCCCGAAAGGCGATCGCTATGCCGAGCGCCGGGAAGAGCAGCGCCGTCGTACTCGCCAGTGTCTCGGCGATCTCTTGTTTGCCGCCGAAAGCACCGTAAAAGAACGCGTTGAAGCCGACGATCGGCGAAACGTGCGATGCGATCATCGCCAGCGACATTGCCGCCGCCACGCCGAGCGTCCCGATCAGCAATGCCTTCGCGCTCTCGTGCTTCATGCGCTTACCATCAACCGACCGATCGCATCGCGGTCGAAGCGTCGGTCGGAGAATTCGCCCCGCAACGTTCCGCGCGCGATGACGACGATGCGATCCGAGAGCGCGAAGAGCTCGTCGAGTTCGAACGAGATCAACAAGATCGCCGCGCCGCGATTGCGGGCGGCGAGCAACTCGCCGTGCACCGTCGCGGTCGCACCGATGTCGATGCCGCGCGTCGGGTTGTAGGCGATAACGAATTCGGGATTGTCGATTAACGCTCGCCCGACGACGAGTTTTTGCTGGTTGCCGCCCGAGAGCGTCGCAAGCGGTGCGTCGATGCTTGCGGTGCGAACGTCGAAGCGTTCGACGATCGCCGCGCACTGCGCTCGCGCCGCGGCGCGGTCGATGCGCCACGAGCCCTTCGCTGCGGCGCGTTCGCGACCCAGCATAGCATTCTCGACGAGCGACCAGCCGGGAATCACCGCTTCGACGAGGCGATCTTGCGGAATGACGCCGACTCTCGCCGGGCGCTCGACGCTACCGCGAAACGGAGTTAAACCTGCGAGTGCATCGGCGAGCGCGCTTTGCCCGTTCCCTTCGACGCCGGCGACGCCGAGAATCTCGCCGGCGGCGATCCGGAGCGAGAGATGCTCGATCGCACCGGGGACCGCGAGCGCTTCCACGCGGACGAGCACCGGGCCGTCGGTCGGCTGGTGGGCCGGGATCGAGGGAATCTCGCCGCCGATCATTGCACGCGCGACCTGCTCGCGCGTTATCTCGGCGATCGGGCGCCGCTCGACGACGATCCCACGCCGCAGGACCGTGACGCGCCCCGCATGCGCGAAGACTTCATCGAGTTTGTGCGTGATGACCAGGACGCCGACGCCGTTCTCCGTCAAACGCGCGATCGTTGCGAACAGACGTCCCACTTCGCCGGGCGAGAGCGCCGCAGTCGGTTCGTCGAGAATGAGAATGCTCGGATTGCGCGCGAGTTCGCGCAACAACTCGACGCGCTGACGGATACCGACGGGGAGATCTTCGACGTACGCATCCGGGTCTACGTCGAGCCCATAGCGTTCGCCGAGTTCGCGAACGAACGTGCGTGCCGCGTGACGGTCGATCGTTGCGAGTCGACGTGGTTCGTTTCCGAGGACGACGTTCTCCCAAACGCACAACCGATCGATCAACGCAAAATGCTGGTGAACCAGGCCGATGCGCCCGTCGCGTTCGATCTCGCCTGCATCGGCGCTTAGCTCCCCAGCTGCGATCCCTGCGAGCGTCGATTTTCCCGCGCCGTTCTCGCCGACCAATGCGTGAATCTCGCCCGCCTCGCAGGTGAGATCGACGTCGTCGAGCACCTGCAGGCGCCCGTAACGCTTCGATATGCCTCGGAGACGCAGCGATCCGCTCAGAGCGCCACCGGTCGAAACTTCGCGAGAGCGCGCAACGTCGCCGGCGGCACGATGCGACCGTCGACGATTGCGGCCCGAATACGCGCGAGCCGTGCGATTCGCTCGGGGCCGATCTTCGCGCGCGTGTATTGGAAATTCGTCAACGAAACGCCCCCCTCTCGCAGGCCGAATACGACGTGGCCATGCATCGGTTTCCCATCTTGGTAAGCCTTCGCGACGTCAAAGACTGCGACGTTGACGCGTTTGACCATCGACGTGAGGACCTTTCCCGGTGCGAGCGCATCCTGGTTGGAATCGACGCCGATGGCGTAAGCCCCGTGCCGCGCCTCTACCGCCTCGATCGCTCCCATCCCCGCTTTCCCCGCAGCGGCATAGATGATATCGGCGCCGTCATTGAGTTCGACATCGGCGAGTTCCTTGCCGGCGGCGACATCGTCGAAGCTACCGATATATTTCGCATCGACTTTTATGCGCGGATCGATTTCACGCGCGCCGGCGATATACCCGGCCTCGAATTTGTGCAACAACGGAATATCCTGGCCGCCGAGAAAGGCGATGTGTTTCGTCGCGCTCATCATCGCCGCCAGGGCTCCGGCGAGAAAGGAGCCGTCCTGTTCGCGAAAGGTGATCGAGACGACGTTGGGTTCGTCGACGACGGCGTCGACGATTGCAAAATGACTATGCGGATGATCTTGCGCGATCTGGTCGAGATCTTTGCTCATCAGAAACCCGATCGCGTAGATCACCGAGAAACGTTCGTTCGCGAGCGCCTCGAGGTTCGGTTGATAGTCGGCCGCCGAGCGCGACTGGAGGACCGAGATATGCGCTCCGAGCCGCCGGTGTGCTTGGAGCAGCCCGCGATAGGCGGAGTCGTTAAATGATTTATCGCCGAGGCCGCCGATATCGGTGACCATTCCCAGCGAGAGGCCGCGCCCGCTCTCGGTGCTCGGTGCGCACGAGATGACGAGTGCCGCCAGGGCGCAGGCCGAGATCGCGCGAGCGAGGATTCTCATTCGTAGCCCTGCTACGACGGACGGAGGCGCGCGCCTGCGTCGAGAAGCGAGGAGGCGGTATGGAACCAATCGATCTGACCCTCGTTCCCCCGCGCCGCTGGAGCGACGAACTCGGCGGTATCCGCTGGCTTCCGCGCATCATCGATAAGGCGCGCGCCGCGCTCGGCGGGCGGCTCGGCAGTTACCTCTACGGCCAGAGCCCCGGCGACGAGATCCTCTTGCGGCTCCTGGGAACCGACTATCCGACGTTTACGCGGATCGTTCGAGCGGCACCCGACGATGCGGCGGTTTTAGCGGCGCTTGAAGAGCGCTTCCCCGATGGCGTCGCGCGCGCGCGACGCTGGACGACTCGCCCGGTGCCGCCGATGCTTCGGGCGGCGACGTGGATGCTCGATTTTGACGACGGTTATATCGACGGTCCGCTCGCGCCGGTGCGCAAACCGATTCAAACGCTCTACACGTTGGTCGCGCGATCGTTGCGCGCTCTGCGGAAGAACGCTGCGAAGGAGGCTCTATGATCGCGGCGGAGCGAGCGATGCGCGATCGCGTCGATATCGTCGGCGTGCCTATGGATCTCGGCGCGAGCCGTCGCGGAGTCGATATGGGGCCTTCGGCGGTGCGCTATGCGCGATTGCACGAAAAATTGCGCGCCATCGGCGTTACTCGCATCGAGGATCGCGGCAACCTTCACGTCCCGATTCGGGAATCGCTTGCGGTGACCGACACCCACGCAAAGTATCTCGACACGATCGATGCGGTGTGCTCCGAACTCGCCGATATCGTCGAGCACATTCTCGCCGAGCAAAGCTTTCCGATCGTCTTAGGCGGCGATCATTCGATTGCGATGGGGACGCTCGCAGGCTTAACGCGAGCGCGCGGCGCTGCTCCGGGCATCGTGTGGATCGACGCGCATAGCGATATCAATAGTCCCGAGAGTTCTCCATCGGGAAACGTGCACGGAATGCCGCTCTGGTTCGCGTTGGAGAAAGGCTATGCAGATCGCGCGCGCACGGTGCAGATCGGCTTACGCGATGTCGATGCGGTCGAAAAGAAAAATCTGCGTGAGTCCGGGATACGTGCGTTTACGATGACCGACGTCGATCGGCTCGGCATCTCCCGCATCATGGAAGAAGCGATTGCAATCGCCGGCGCCGCCGGACCGATTCACATCTCGTTCGATATGGACGGCATCGATCCAAGCGAGGCGCCGGGAACCGGCACGACGGTCAAGGGCGGCTTGAGTTTTCGCGAAGCGCACCTCGTTATGGAGATGCTTGCGGCGAGCGGGAAAGTCGGCTCGCTCGAAATGGTCGAGATCAATCCGATTCTCGATCATCGCAATCAAACCGCAGCGCTCGCAGTCGGGCTCATTTGTTCCGCGCTCGGGCAATCGATTCTCTAACGACACGCGGACTGCACCTCGAACTGCGCCTCGATACGCCCACTTCGTGGGCTACTCGGCGTGACAAGTGCTACTCGGTGTGACAAGCCATGCACTAACGGCGACCGCGCAGTATTGTCACCCCGAGTA
>JAKBCP010000041.1 GCA_021807645.1 bacterium | reverse complement strand
ATCTCGCCATGCGGTCGCGATCCTGCTCGGCGAGACAACCCATCACGACGATCCGAACGCTCGGATCGGCGCTCTTGAGCGCCCGAAAGTGATTCATCCGTCCGTACGCGCGCCGTTCGGCATTATCGCGAACGGTGCAGGTATTGAGCAGCACCACCTGCGCGTCTTCGGGGCGCGTGACGATAGCGTACCCCGCGGCGCTAGCGCGCTGCGCGATCTCTTGGGAATCGGCCTCATTCATCTGACAGCCGAAGGTCTCGATATAGAGTCCAGCCATGGAAGATCGCCTCTGTTCGGCACGAGGCGGGCAAACTCCGACCGAACCGCCAATCTCCCGCCGGTGGATTTAGAAGCATCGGAGACGCCGGTTCTCGCGCGCGTCGAACCGGCAACCGTCGCCATCGTCGGACGCCCCAACGTCGGGAAGAGCGCGCTCTTCAACCGGCTCGTCGGCGCTCGCTTGGCGATCGTCGAGGACACCCCGGGCGTCACCCGCGACCGCCTCTACGCCCTTGCGGAGTGGCAGGGACACACCTTTAACCTCGTCGATACAGCGGGCATCGACCCGGAAGCGGCGGTCGCCCACGGGGATGCCTTCGCCGAAACGACCCGTCGCCAAGCCGAGGCCGCGGCGGCCGCAGCCGACGCGATCCTCTTCGTCGTCGATGCGCGCGAGGGAGCAAACCCGCTCGATGAAGAGGTCGCGACGATCCTTCGGCGCATCCGCAGGAAGATTATCCTCGTCGCCAACAAGGCCGAGTCCCCGAGCGCCGCCGACAGCGCGACCGCGGAGTTTTCGCGCTTGGGCTTCGGGGTGCCGATCGTCGTTTCGGCGATCCACGGCGAAGGAACCGGCGATCTCCTCGACCGCATCGTTGAGGCGCTCCCGGAGAACACGCCGAACGCCGTGCGCAGCGACGAAATTTCGTTGGCGATCGTCGGCCGCCCCAACGTCGGAAAATCCTCGCTCCTCAACGCGCTCGTCGGCCAGGAGCGCGCGATCGTCTCCGACGTCGCGGGAACGACGCGCGATGCAATCGATACCGAGTTGATCTGGCGTGGCGGAAAGTATCGGCTCGTCGATACCGCCGGCATGCGCAAGCGCCCCGAGGCGATCGGCGATATCGAGTATTATGCGACGTTGCGGAGCCTCAACGCCCTCGCGCGCTGCGATATCGCCTTGGTCGTCTTCGATTCGATGCACGGAATTACGGCGCAGGATCGTCGCCTCGTCGGCCTGGCGATCGAGGAGCGTAAGGGCGTCATCCTCGTCGGCAACAAATGGGATATCGTACGCGAACAAGGCGAATACCAACAAGGCGACCTCAAGAACGCGATCTACGATATGCTGCCGTTCGCGCGCTTTGCCCCGATTACGTTTCTCTCGGCGATGACGCACCGCAAACTCGGCGGCCTGATGCCGCTGGTCGCACACGTTTGCGAAAACCTCGACCGACGTGCGCCGACGGGGCAACTCAACGCCTTGATCCGCGATGCCGTGATGGCGCATCCGGCACCGATCTCCGGCGGGAAGGCGCTGCGCATTTTCTACGCAGCGCAGGTCGCCGCGCATCCGCCGCTCTTCATCATGCATTGCAACGATCCCGACTTGGTGCAGCCCTCGTACCGGCGCTTTCTCGAACATACGATTCGCGAAGCGTACGATTTCGAAGGCGTACCGCTGACGATCGAATTTCGCCCGCGTCGCGGCGAGGAACGAGAGGAGACGGCATGGCCGACGCCCTCATAGCGCTCTTCGCCTTCGCCGTCGGCTCGATTCCGTTCGGACTCGTCGTTGGGCGACTCTTCTTCGCCACCGACATCCGCGCGCAAGGTTCGGGGAATATCGGAGCGATGAACGCGCTGCGTTCGCTCGGGAAGCGCGGAGCCGTCGCCGTCTTACTCCTCGATGTCGCGAAGGGTGCGCTCCCCGTGCTTCTCGCCGCCCGCTTCGGAAGCGGCGCCGCGATCCAAGCGGTCGCCGCGCTCGCGGCGGTACTCGGCCATTGTTTCTCGCCGTGGCTCGGCTTTAACGGCGGAAAAGGCGTTGCCACGATGCTTGGCGCGACGTTGGCACTGAGCCCGGCTGCGGTCGCCGTCGCCGTTCTCGGTTGGTTACTCGGGGCAATCGTCCTCACGCCGTACTCCTCGGTCGGCTCGATGATCGCCGGCCTCCTCGTCATCCCCTCGCTTGCGTTCTTCACGCGCTCGCTCTGGGAGACGCTCTACGGCGTTGTCGTCGCGATCCTCATCATCTTCCGGCATCGCGAAAATATCGAGCGATTACGCGCCGGAACCGAGAACCCGATCCCGTTTCTGAAGGGGCGTGCGGGCACGAAGAAGTAGCAGCGCCTACCGATGTCCTTTAGCTTTTCGCTTGCTTCAAACGGTGCGGCAAACGCCGCTCGTAGCGCGCTGGACAGCACTACCGAGCGGTTGACGAACGAAGCCCGGCAACTCGCTTCGGGGCTGCGCATTAACAGCGCGGCCGACGACCCGTCGGGGCTTGCAATCTCGCAATCGCTAACCGCTCGCGTGAACGGTTTCGAACGCGCGCAGGCGAACGTGCAGAGCGCCGCCGATGCCGTCAACGTCGCCGATGGGGCCTTAGCAAGCGTCACCGATATTCTCACGCGCATCCGAACGCTCGCGGTCGAAGCCTCCTCAAGCATCGAGAGTAACGGCGACCGCGCCAATCTCCAGGCCGAAGTCTCACAGTTACTGCTGGAGATCGATCGCATTTCGCAAGGCGTCAACTTTAACGGCGCGCCGTTGCTCGACGGTAGCCATGCCGGCTTCGTCCCGGCGGTCGCCGCGAGCGTGACGGTTCAAGCCAACAGCGTGCTCGCCACGAATGCCGGCCCTCCGGGCAGCAACTTCGGAAAACTCGTCGCCGACGTCGCAACCCTCCCAGCGTATCAACGACCGATTTTCTACAATGCCGTCACGCAGAACGTTCCGGCCTCGACCGCCCCACAGACGGTGAGCGTCGGCAGCACCGTCGGCCTCGTTCCCGGCGACGCGCTCGTGCCCGCGGGGTACAACGGCCCGGCGATTCAGGTGCTCGCGGTCGATCCAAGCAACGACACGATAACGGCGATCTTTCCACAAGCCTTGAGTAACGGTGCGCAAATTCGCAACGACGTCAACGGTTCGTTAGTAAACGCGGTCACCGCAGGCGAGAACGTCGTAACGATAAGCGGCACGGCGCAGCCGCTCTATGTGGGCCAGGAGCTACAGCTCCCGTTTCCACCGAACGCCGAAGTCGTTACCGTACAACAAGTGCTCGGCCCCACCACCTTCGTCGCCGATTTCGCCTACGCACATCCCGCCGGCGACTACATCGGCAGCTCGCACTTCGATGGGATTGCCGCCGGGTCAGGACCGGGATCCTACACGATCACCTACGGCACCGTCAGCAATCCGTCACCGCCGGGGCAACAAGTCGACATCATCGACGCCGGCAACTTCCCCGCCGGAGTCTACATCGGAACCGTTCTTTCCTATACCTCGAACTCGTACACGCTCTCGCTTCCGACGGCGTTCCCCAGCGGCGCCTACGCTCTCGCACCGGTCGGGAACGGCACCGTGAGCGACACCTACGACGGCAGCATCAAGCTCCAGGTCGTCAACACCGGAGTCTCGATCGCAGTCCAAGAGAGCTTCTACAACACCGCGACGCAGCAACAGGCGACGAGTGCGACGCTGCTGGCTCCCGGTTCGACGAGTTCGCTCTTCGACGGGGTCTCGATTACGCTAGGAAGCTTTACCAGCGCCGATATCGGCTCGACCGCCTACGTCAAGGCGCTGCAGGCGAGCGCCGCGCAGAGCAACCCCGACGCACCGGCGCTCAACGTCCTCGCCGGGGCATCGGAGGGTGATACGATCGCGCTCTCCCTGCCGGCAGTCACCGCCGGGGCGCTGCGAGTTGCGGCGATCTCGCTGGTCGCCGGGTCGGGCACCGACCCGACGCTCGCCGCCGAGGACGCCATCGGTCAGAGCGATTTCGCGATCCAGCAGGTCCTCGCCGAACGCGCCGGGCTCGGCGCCTTTAGCGTCCGCCTTCAGGAGGACGAGAGCAACGATGCGCTCGCCGCCCTGAATCTCCAAGCCTCGGTCTCGACGATTCGTGACCTCAACGTCGGGGCGGCGACGACCCGCTTCACGCAGAGCAGGATCGAAGAGCAGGTCGGGACTGCCGTGCTCGCGCAGGCGAACGCCCTGCCGGAGACTTTTCTCGCACTCTTCCGCTAGCCGATTGCACAGGGCTTCGCGAGGCGCGGCCCGTATTGGGGCGGGCTATGATCTCATCGAACGATTTTCGTAATGGCGTCACGATCCTGTTGGACAACAATCTCTGGACTGTGATCGAGTTTCTCCACGTGAAGCCCGGCAAAGGTTCGGCATTCGTGCGAACCCGGCTCAAGAACGTCCGCACCGGGGCGACGGTCGAGCGCACCTTCCGTGCCGGCGAGAAAGTCGAGCGCGCGACGCTCGATAATCGGACGATGCAGATGCTTTATAACGACGACGAAGGCTTCCATTTCATGGATCAAGAGTCGTTCGAGAATGTCACGATTCAGCGCGAGCTCATCGGCGGTCCGGCCGACTTCCTTCGAGACGGAATGTCGGTCGACGTCCAATTTCACGACGGCGTCGCGATCGGCGTCGAACTCCCGCCGCACGTCGAACTGCGCATCGTCGAGACCGACCCCGGTTTCAAGGGCGATACCGCCACCAACACAACGAAGCCCGCAAAGCTCGAAACCGGTGCGACCGTGCAGGTCCCGCTCTTCATCGAACCCGATACCGTCATCCGTATCGACACGCGCGATCGGCGTTATATCGGACGCGTCAACTAATCACGCCGTCGGCGATCGCGCCGGAGAGGGCAGACCGTGAAGAAGAAACTCCAGTCGCTCGGCATCGCATTCGCACTTGCACTTATTGCAAGCGGCATCGGCGTCGCCACCTTCTACTCGCAGAACCCTCAGCTCTCGCGCCTCGCTGATTACATCGCTCATATCACCGTACTCGCGCACGCCGACCGCATCGGGTTGAAAAACCCGAACTACGGAAGCCCGAACAACAACCTCGCAATGATTACGCTCGACGACTATTCGTTAAGCGGGCATACGAGTGCGGGCCTCGGAACGTGGCCCTTCCGTCGGGGCGTCTACGGTACGCTGCTCGATCGGCTCGCGAAGGCCGGCGCGAAAACCGTCGCCTTCGATATCGATTTTCTAGATCCCAGCCCAAGTGCGCGCCAGGATGCGCTCTTCGGAAAAGCGATCGCCAAAGTGCCAACGGTGCTTGCCTATGCCCTGAACACCACGACGACCGGCCAGATCGGGATCGAGCCGGTAATTCCCGTCTTAGCCAAACATGTCGCGGCGATGGGATTCTCCAGCTCCGATAGCGTCGGTAGCTATACCTCGGGACAGTTCCCGAAAATCCGTACCAGCGGCTCCGGTTTCTTCTCCGACGAAACGTTCTATTCGCTCGCGGCGGCGGCGGCGCAGACCTATCTCGGTCACAAGATCGATTTCGAAAAAGTTCCCCGCTTGCACGGGCGCATACTTCTCCTTCCCCCGCATTACGCATCGACGCAAGCGGTAAGCGGCCGCGTCGGCAGCGAGCAGAGCACCGCCCCAACCTTTATCGGCGGCGGCCAGATGTCGCTCGCCGATGCGCTAACCGTGCCGATCTCGCAATTACGGCTCTTCGCAAAGGGCCGTCTCGTCTACGTCGGCGCGACCGCGCAGGCGCTCGGCGACTTCGTGATTACGGCGCGCGGGAAAATGCCGGGAGTCTACGTCAACGCGCGGCTGACCGATCAGATGCTGCGCGGCATCTATATTAAAACAGTCCCGACTTGGATCGATATCACCCTCATCGTCCTCCTACCGCTTCTCCTCGCGCTCTTCCTCATGTCGGCGCGCTTCGGTATCGCACTCGGCGTTTCGGCGGTAACGATCCTTGCCTATGCCTGGATCGACATGGCGATCTTCGTCACGCATCTTCTCTGGCTCGATTTCATTCACGTCGTCGCAGCGATGATTCTCGCCGTCACCTTCGTCGCTGCGTATCGAACCATCGTCGAAGGTTCGCAGCGCCGCGTCGTCACCAACCTCTTCGGCATGCACGTGAGCCCGGCGGTCGTCGCGGAGATTCTCGAATCCGAAGATCCCTCCGGAGCGCTCTCGCTCAAAGGCAAACGCGTCAAGTCGACGATCTTCTACAGCGATATTCGCGGATTCACCGCGATGTCGGAAACGATGAGCCCCGAAGATATCTACAACCAGCTCAACGAGTACTTTGAAGAGATGGTGAAGATTATCTTCAAATACGGGGGCTACGTCGACAAATTTATCGGCGATTGCGTCATGGCCGTCTTCTCAGCGCCCTATCAGACGCCCGACGACGCAAAGAACGCCGTTCTCGCGGCGATCGAGCAGCAGCAACGCATCGCCGAACTCGCCGCAAAGTGGTCGGCGCAAGGCCGAAAAGTGTTTACGGTCGGCATGGGCATCAATACCGGCGAGGTGGTGCAAGGGCACCTCGACTCGAGCTCGCGCATGAACTATACCGTTATCGGCGACAACGTCAACACGGCGGCGCGTCTGTACAACGTCGCGAAGGGCGGCCAGATTATCATCAGCGAGACGACCTACAACGAAGTGCGCGATCTCATCAAAGTAACCGAACTCGATCCGGTCACCGTCAAGGGAAAAGTCGAGCCGTTACGCATCTTCGACGTCGTCGTACCGACTCGCGAGGCACCAGCCGAAGCAACGACGGCGTGATCGTCGATCTCGCGCTCTTCGTTGCGGCGCTTGCGGCGAGCGCGCTCGGCTCGATGGTTGGGCTTGGCGGCGGATTTCTGATGGTGCCGATTCTGCGGCTGGCATTCGGGTTCGCACCCGCCGAGGCGGCGGGGATGTCGTTAGCGATGGTCGTGGCAAACGGTGCGAGCAGTACGCTTTCTAACCTGCGAGCGCGACGCGTAAACCTCCGCGTAGGGCTGCTC
>JAKBCP010000040.1 GCA_021807645.1 bacterium | reverse complement strand
GAGGTCGCTCCTCCTCGGGAGTAGTCCGGAAGCACCGGTGGACCCCCTCGCGCGACCGCGCGAGATCGTGAGTGTCCTGCGGAAGCGAGCGGTACCGGCACGGTGACTAGCGGGAGCCCTCGTGAATAACAACCTCATCGACGTAAACAACTTCGACGCGATGCGTATCGGTTTGGCATCGCCCGAGCATATTCGTGCTTGGTCCTTCGGCGAAGTGAAGAAACCCGAGACGATTAACTATCGCACGCTCAAGCCCGAGCGCGATGGCCTCTTCTGCGAAAAAATCTTCGGCCCGACCAAAGATTGGGAGTGCCACTGCGGCAAGTACAAGCGCATCCGCTTCAAGGGGATGATCTGCGATCGCTGCGGCGTCGAGATCACGCGCGCGAAGGTGCGCCGCGAGCGGATGGGGCACATCGAACTCGCAACGCCGGTCTGCCACATTTGGTATCTCAAAGGCGTTCCCAGCCGTATCGGCATTCTGCTCGATATGTCGCCGCGTCAGCTCGAAAAGGTTATCTACTTCGCCGCATGGGTCGTTATCGATCCCGGCAATACGCCGCTGCAGAAGCGCGAGGTGCTCTCCGAGCAGAAGTATCGCGAACTCTCCGACAAGCACAAAGACGATCGCGGCCGCGTGCAGTTCAAAGCCGGCATGGGCGCCGAAGCGATTCGTGAACTGCTCAAAGATCTCAACTTGCAGAAAGTGCGCGACGAGCTTCGTTCAGAGCTCGACGGCGGCCCCAACGGCTCGCGCCGCACGCGCGCCGGCAAAGATACCGTCAGCCAGAAGCACCTGAAGACGATCAAACGCCTCGAGATCGTCGAAGCGCTCATCACCTCGGGCAACAAGCCGGAGTGGATGGTGCTCGAAGCGGTTCCCGTGATCGCGCCCGAATTGCGCCCGATGGTGCAGCTCGACGGCGGTCGTTTTGCCACCTCGGATCTCAACGATCTCTATCGCCGCGTGATCAATCGCAACAACCGCCTCAAGCGACTGCTCGATCTCAACGCACCCGAGATCATCATTAAAAACGAAAAGCGCATGCTGCAGGAGGCCGTCGATGCGCTCATCGATAACGGCCGCCGCGGTCGCCCCGTCACCGGCCCCAACAATCGCCCGCTCAAATCGCTCTCGGATATTCTGAAGGGCAAGCAGGGGCGTTTCCGCCAGAACTTGCTCGGCAAGCGCGTCGATTATTCCGGCCGTTCGGTCATCGTCGTCGGCCCGACGCTGAAATTGCATCAATGCGGTCTTCCCAAAGAGATGGCGCTCGAGCTCTTCAAGCCCTTCGTGATGAAGAAGCTGGTCGATCGTCAGTTAGCGCATAATATTAAGAGCGCAAAACGTATGGTCGAGCGCGTGAAGCCTGAAGTTTGGGACGTTCTCGAAGAGATCATCAAGGAGCATCCGGTGTTGCTCAACCGCGCACCGACGCTCCATCGCCTCGGCATTCAGGCTTTCGAACCTGTTTTGGTCGAGGGCAAGGCGATCCATCTGCATCCGTTGGTCTGTACGCCGTACAACGCCGACTTCGACGGCGACCAGATGGCCGTCCATCTACCGCTCTCCGCCGGGGCGCAGGCCGAGGCGCGCATTCTCATGCTCTCGTCGAATAACACCTTGCTGCCGGCGTACGGCAACGCCGTTTCGATTCCGACGCAAGACATGGTGTTGGGGCTCTATTACATCACGTTCCAACGCGACGAATACAAGGGTCCGGCGCGCGGCGAGATTACCGAGAATTTCGATATCTCCGACCGCCCGGCGAAAAAGAATGCGCCCTCTGCCGATGCACCGGGCTCGTTGCCGACCTTCTCGAGCTTCAACGAAGTCATGCTGGCCTATGAAAGCCACGCGATCAAACTCCAAGAGTGGATCTACGTCCGCTTCAAAGGCGAGTTGGTCAAGACGACCGCCGGCCGCGTGATCTTTAACAGTTCGTTCCCCAAGCATTGGGACCACGCGTTCGTCAATCAAATTATCGATAAGGGCGCGCTCAAGAAACTCATTACCCTTTGCTATCGCAACTACGGCAACGCCGAAACGGCGATGTTTCTCGATGCGGTTAAAGAGTTGGGTTTCCGCTATGCCACGCGTTCGGGCACCTCGGTATCGGTAAGCGATATCGTCGTTCCGCAAGCAAAGCATGCGATCATCGAGAAGGCGCAAGCCGAAGTCGACGAGCTGCATCGCTTCTACGAGCAAGGCTTTATCCGCCAGTCCGAGCAGTACAACAAGACGATCGAGATCTGGTCGAAGGCCTCCGAAGAAGTTACGCAGGCGATGCAGAAGGCGCAGGAACCGCTCAACCCGGTCTTCATGATGGCGACCTCGGGCGCTCGCGGCTCGATCGCCCAGGTGAAACAGCTCGGCGGTATGCGCGGATTGATGTCCGATCCCAGCGGTGAAATTCTCGAAATTCCGGTCAAGGCTTCGCTCAAAGAAGGCTTGACGATGTTCGAATACTTCATCTCGACGCACGGCGCGCGCAAGGGACTCGCCGATACCGCGTTGCGTACCGCCGACTCCGGGTACCTCACCCGGCGCTTAGTCGACGTCGCGCAAGACGTTATCGTCCGCGAAGACGACTGCGGGACCGCCGACGGCATCCTCGTTTACGATATTCGCGTCGGCCGCGAGATCATCGAACCGATCACCGACCGTATCGTCGGGCGTCGTTGCGCCGAAGATGTCGTTCACGGCAAAGAGACGCTGGTCAAACGCGGCGAAGAGATCGACGAAGATAAAGCAAAAGAGATCGTCGATGCCGGTATCCCGACGGTAAAAATCCGTTCGGTGCTTACCTGTAAGTCGAAATACGGCGTCTGCTCGGCCTGCTATGGCCGCGATCTCGCAACCGGCAAGCATGTCGATATCGGGACCGCAGTCGGTATCATCGCCGCGCAATCGATCGGCGAACCGGGCACGCAGTTAACGTTGCGTACCTTCCACACCGGCGGTGTGGCAACCGAAGATATCATCACCGGTCTTCCGCGCGTCGAGGAAATCTTCGAGGCGCGCAAGCCCAAGGGCGAGGCGATCGTCGCCGAGATCGGCGGGCGCATTTCGTTCGGTGAAGACAAGGTGCATCGTACGGTTATCGTAACCGACGAAGCTGCACTCTACGATGAGAAGAACCAGCCTCCGGTCTACGAGATTCCACAAGGAACGCACCTCGCGGTCACCGATGGGCAACTCGTGGAGCCGGGAGACCGACTCACCGAAGGCTCGCTCAACCCGCATACGATTCTGAAATACAAGGGCGAGACCGCGCTTCAAGACTATCTGGTTC
The DNA here is from genome assembly GCA_021807645.1 of bacterium. GTDB lineage: Bacteria > Vulcanimicrobiota > Vulcanimicrobiia > Vulcanimicrobiales > Vulcanimicrobiaceae > JABEUX01. The sequence goes on along the minus strand of JAKBCP010000040.1, from coordinate 3,744 downwards.
AAGAAGTGCAGAAGGTCTATCGTTCGCAGGGCGTCGATATCAACGACAAACACATCGAGGTCATCGTGCGTTCGATGTTGCGGAAGGTGAAAATCACCGACGGCGGTGCGACGCATCTGCTTCCGGGACAGACGGTGGAATCGTCGGTCTTCAACGACGCGAACGAAAAGGCGCGTAGCGAGAAGAAGGATGTTGCCGAAGCGCTTCCGGTCTTGCTCGGCGTCACGAAGGCCTCGCTTGCAACCGATTCGTTTCTCTCGGCGGCGTCGTTCCAAGAGACGACCCGTGTCCTCACCGATGCGGCGATCCGCGGAAAGTACGATCCGCTGCTGGGCCTGAAGGAGAACGTGATTATCGGCAAACTCATTCCCGCGGGAACGGGTATGTCGCGCTATCGCAATCTCAGCATCCAGCCGCAGGGCGAGGATATCGATCCCGATGGGCGTCCTCTGCATCCGCAGTTCGATACGAGCTATGCCATGACCGCCGACGAAGCGGCCCTCATCGAAGCGATGGCGGTCGGCGGCGGCGAGACGAGCCGGCTCGCATCGGCGTACGAGCGCAACAACGCCCCGCCGACCGTGCACTACGAAGGCGAATACGCCGAGCACGAATCGGTGCACGTTGCCAAACCGCGCACCCAGTACGATCAGCGCAACGGAATCAGCATCGAGGAGCTCTAAACCTCGGAGCCCCTCGAAGCGAAAAGAGACGGGAAGTACGCTTCCCGTCTCTTTTCTGTGCCAGGCACGTGGCACAGACCGGTGAGAGACTATGCTCGATGAATCAGCTCGAACTCGCCGCCCGCCTTCCTCGATATCGCTCTCGGGCTGCCCGCGACGCGATCGTCGCCGCGCTGGGCTATCCGCAGCGCTGGGCCGAGCGCTCGCTCCCGGCAGCCGCAGCGGTACGTTTTGAGGCGCTGGTCGCCGAGGAGATCCGCGACGGGATTCGCCCCGGTCTGCTCTTCGACGCGCGCGACGCACTCGTCGTCGGGATGCGCGGGTTTGCGCGCAGCGCGCTCGCTCGCCGGCTCCGGCGGTTGCGCCCGGTTCAGATTCTCGCCCGCGGCTCGAAAGCGCGCCCCTTCGATGCGCTCGTTCGCGCCCCCGACGGCCGGAGCGTAGCGATCGTGGTGCGGCCGATGCCGACCGGCGAGGCGCGGCTCGATATCTACCGCGCTCTCCGCAACGCGATTGAACGCGCCGGCGGTAGCGAGGTGCTTGCCGCGCTCTTGCTGATCGATCCGCTCACCGGAGCCTCGCAGAGCATGCGCCTCGACGAGATCGCTCGTCTCCAACGGGGGAGCACAGCGGCGTAGTGTCGGAAGAATGGCGACGTGGTCGAGGTCTTCTATCGGTATCGCGTTCATCCTCAACAAGCGGCGGCGTTCGAACATGCCTTTGGGCCGAACGGCCCTTTCGCCAATCTTTTTAAGACGCATCCGGGCTATCGGCGCACGCGCCTCTTCCGGCACCGCGGCGAGGAAGATGTCTATCTTTCGGTCGATGTGTGGGAAAGCAAGAGCGACTGGGACGCCTTCCGTGCAGCTCACGCCGAGCGCTACGCGCAACTCGACCGTGAGTTGCATCTGCTCTATCTCGAGGAGCATCTTCTCGGATTCTTCGAGGGCGATGAGGAGTATCGCGCGCCCTTCGAGGCCTCGGTCTAGCTCGCGATCCCGTTCGCCGCGAAAGGGTGCTCGCGCACGGGCAGGCAAATGAGCGGTCATGAGTACAACCTTCGGCCGAACATCGACGGCCTCGCAGAGCTCGACCCTCAAAGTCGGTGACGCAGCGCCCGATTTCAAGCTCGAGAGCCATCTGGGCGAAAAGTTTTCGCTCGCCGACCGCAAAGGCGTCGGCCCAACCGTCCTCGCGTTCATTCCGTTCGCTTTTACCCCGACTTGAACCAATGAAATGCCCGGCTTCGAACGCGCTCTTCCGCGTTTCGCCGAGCATGATGCCCAGGTCGTGGGCATCTCCATCGATTCGGTCCATTCGTTGCGCGCGTGGGCGCTGAGCATGGGCGGCATTACCTATCCGTTGCTGGCTGATTTCTGGCCGCACGGCGAGGTCGCAAAAGCCTACGGCGTTCTCCGCGACGGCGGTTTCGCCGAACGCGCGGTCTTTATCATCGATCGCAACGGCATCGTCCGTTACATCGACATTCATGCCATCGGCGAAGCCCCCGATCCCGAGCAGGTTCTCGAGAAACTCGCCGAGCTGTAGGTTCGCGAAATAGCGGCGCGCACTCGGCCACACTGCTGGCAGAGTGCGCGCGCAGAATCGAGGCATGAATGCATTTTCCGCTCTCGGATTGCTCGTCGATCCCCAACCCGAGCGTCTCCCGGCTCCCATCGCACTCTACGCCTGGGGTGGAAGCGCGCTGAACGCCGCGGTCGACGCCGCCATCGTCGAGCTCTCACCGGGCTCAACCCGGCATCGTGGCTCCTTCGCCCTGTTACTGCGCTCCCCCGGGCGCAGCCAGCTCGCGCCACTCCCGGTGCAGCGAGCGCGCGGCGATATCGCCGCCTACGCGCGCTATCTCGCCCGTTGCGGTGCGACCCGCTCGGTCTATCTTTTTGCGCGGAGCCTCCCCGAAGCAGCGGCGCTGCGGCGAGCTCGGCGCGCGGGGGTGGAGATCGTCGTGAGCCCGATCGAGGCGCTCGGCGCGATGACCGTCGTCCATCGGGGTGCGCCCCCGCCTTCAGCGCGAGCCCAGGATGCGGCGTGATACTTGCGCAAGACCTATGATTACCATGCAACAACACGCCAAAATTGCCGTCGTCGACGACGACCGCATGCTGCGCGAAATGATCGAGATGGGGCTGACGCAAGAAGGCTACGAGGTGAAGAGCGCTTCGGATGGGCAGGCTGCGCTCGATCTGGTTCGCTCGTTTAATCCCGACGCGATTCTTCTCGACATCATGATGCCGAAGATCGACGGCGTCACGTTGGTGCCGATGCTACGCACGATCACGCAGGCGCCGATCCTCATGCTCACCGCCAAGGGCGATCTCGACGACAAACTCAAGACGCTCGGCTCGGGGGCGGACGATTACGTCGTGAAGCCGTTCCTATTCGAAGAGCTCATCGCGCGCCTCCAGGCGCATCTGCGTCGTCCGCAAATCCACGAAGACGAACAGATTCGCTGGAACGATCTCGCGCTCGATCTCGGTTCGCGCGAGTTGCGTCGCGGCAACGAGCGAATCGAACTCACGCAGCGAGAGTTCGATCTGTTGGCGGTTTTTATGCGCGATCCGCGGCGTATTTTCAGTAAAGAGCATCTGCTCGAACTCGTTTGGGGGCACGATTTCGAAGGCGGTCCCAATATCGTTGAAACCTATATTTCGTACCTGCGGGCAAAGGTCGACAAAGCCGGGTCGGCGACCTCATTTCTCCGGACGGTACGCGGCGTCGGGTACGGTTTAAGCAACCTATGACCGGGCGCGGCTCGCTCGCGGTTCGCCTCGCCTCCCTCTACGCGACGATGCTTGCCGTCGTCGTGCTTTTGGTGATCGTTGCCTCGTCGATCGCGTTAGTCTTCGAACTCTCGCAGTTCACGCACGATATTATCGTCGCCAAACACGACGAGGCACGCTTTCTCGCCGAGACGGCTCAGCGCGATGGTCAGTCGCTCAAGAGCGCCGCGCCGCACATGATTCGCGAACTCTCGGGTATCGGTCTCGACGTTGCGGTCTATAACGAGCAAGGTACGCTGCTCGCCGGCGACCCGTCGCTC
>JAKBCP010000039.1 GCA_021807645.1 bacterium | reverse complement strand
CAGAAGCGGCAGTAGACCGGGCAGACGTTGAGCGGAAGAAAGAGCGCCTTATCGGTATAACGGTGTACGAGCCCCGGCACCGGAGAGTCGTCTTGTTCGTGCAGCGAATCGAGCGTGAGGCGCGGATGATCGGGCAACAGCGAGCTCGCCATGGGAATGAATTGGCGGCGGATCGGATCGTTGTGCGGATCGTTCCAGTCGATGAGCGAGAGCGCGTACGGCGAGACGCGCACGGCCATCGGCGCGTGGGCGAAACCCGCCTCGATGTCGGCAACGAACTCCGGCGGGGCGAGATCGCGGATGGTGCCGACGAGCTCCTCGGGCGTTTTGATCGAGTGCTTCTGCTGCCAGAGGTGATCGAGAAACGTTGCTTCGTCAACCTCGCGATAAGCGGGAACGTGGCGCCAAAACTCTCCCTGCTTGAGGTTTTTATATTCAAACTGCGATGCTGCCGCTGCCGGCTTCTTATGGACGATCTCGCTCATGGTCGCTGCCTCCGAAAGATGGGTTGATTACGAACGCGCGTATTTCGCGTCGAAAAAGGAACGTATGGCCGGAAAATCGCGGAGCGTCTGCAACGCGATCTCGGCATGGTTGCGGGCGTACCCGTTGCCGACGATCATCGTAATATCTTTTGCCGCACCTTCGGCGCCGAGTGCCGCTGCCGTGAATGAGGTCGACATCGAGAAAAAATAGAGCGTTCCGTCGTCCTTCGTGCAGAGAATCGACGCAAGCTCGGTGCCGGGCACGTTCACGCAGTTGATGACGACGTCGGCGAGTTCGGGTAGGATGCGCTCGACCGCCGCGCTGACGCCGAGCGTATCGCGAGCGTCGGCGACGACGAATGCATCGACGAGACCTTCGCGCTGAAGAAGGCGTGCGGCTTCCGTTTCGTCGCTCGGCGCGACGCCGATGACGCGCCCGCTCGCGCCGACCGCGCGCTTGGCATGCGCGCACGAAAGCATGCCGCTCTTTCCGTCGGCGCCGATGACGACCACGTTCTGCCCGGGTTTGCAGAGGCGTGCGACCTGCGCCGGCGCGCCGGCGACATCGAGCACTGCAAGGGCGACGTTTTCGTCGATATCTTCGGGAAGTTTCGACCACAGACTACGCTGGAAAAGAACGGCGCTGCCCTCGATCCAGATGCGCCCGGTCTTGGTGCAAACGCGCGTGATGCGGCGAATGTGCAGCGGCGTGAGCGTCAGCGAAACCAACGATGCGATGCGATCGCCGACGCGAAGCGAGATCGAATCGCGGAGCCGTTCGCCGATCTCGGCGACGCGGCCGATAAACATGCCGCCGCTGCCGGTGACGGGGTTGTGCTGTTTGCCGCGCGTCGCGACGATATTTGCGACGTGCGCGGCGATGCGCTCTTCGTCGCCGCCTTCGGCGTCGGAGATCTGCTTGAACGAGGCGGAATCGATGTTGAGAACCTCGACTTCGCAAAGGATCTCGTTCGCCCGCGCCACCGGCGTGTTATCGAGGCGCAGCGCGCTCTGCGGCATCGCTCCGGCGGGTTCGAGGACGCGGTGCGTCCCGAGGGGATGCAGCGTGTTATCGATGGTAGTCGTCATGGTAAGAGCGAGATGCCTCCGCGTTCGAATGGTGTCGATAGCACGATCGTCGTGCGCGTGCGCGCCATACCCGGCATGGTTTTCAAGCGCGTGAGGAGATCGTCGAGGTGATCGGTCGAGCGCGTCATCACTTTGCAGAGAAAGGACTCTTCGCCCGCGACGCTATGCACTTCGACGATCTCGGGTATCGAGCCGAGCGCTTCGGTGAAGGCGGCATAATCGCAATCTTGCGTGGTGTAACAACTGATGAAGGCGACCAAGCCCAGGCCGACGCGCTTGGCGTCGAGTTGCGCGGCATAACGCCGCACGAAGCCGCGCCCCTCCAAACGCTTCACGCGCTCGTGCGCTGCAGGCGCGCTTAACCCGACGAGTGCACCCAGCTCGGCATAGGTCGAGCGGGCGTTCCCCTGAAGGGCATCGAGGAGGCGGGCGTCGAGTTCGTCGAGCTCCCCCGGGGCGATTGAAAGTGATACGGTCATATGCTTGGTTTACCGAACATTATTCGGTCTAAGCACTATAGCACCGTCGATTCATTCAGCGCAAGGGGGCGATGACATCCTCCAGAGTCCGTTGGGCGATCACGCGAAGCATCCGCTTGCGGTAGAGGAGGCTCGCGTTCGCGTTCTCGAGCGGCTTCCCGGCCTTGAAGACCTCCTCGGCGGCGTCGGCGGCGATCTCTTCGCCAAGGTGGGTGCCGAGGAGGATCGCCCCGGCGGCTTCGACTTCGAGCGGCGCGGAGCCGACGGCGTTCAGCACGATCCTTGCCTGGGTACAGGAGCCGCCGGCATCGGTCGCTACGGCAACGGCGACGCCCAAGAGCGGAAAATCGAAGGCTTTTCGCAGCCGAAGTTTCCGATAGCTGCTACGCGTCCCACGTGCCGGAAGCGGAAGAGCGATCTCCGTTAGAATTTCGTCGGCGCGTTTGACGTTCGCGTGCGCCCCGTCGTTTTGATAGAATTCGCGGATGTTGACGGTCCGCTCGCCGCGCGGACCGACGAGCGAGAGGCGTGCGTCATATGCGTGCATCACCGGAGCAGTATCCGACGCATTGATCGCCTTGCAGGTGTCGCTATGCAATGCGACGCGACAGAGATTGCCGTCGCGCTTGAGACAATAGCCCATCGCCTTTCGCCATTCGGCGCTCTGATTGAAATAATTGCAGCGCGTCTCCAAGCAAAGATTGCCGCCGATGGTGCCCATGTTGCGAATCTCCGGCGTCCCGACCATCGCCGCAGCCTGGGCTAGTGCGGGATAGTGCTCCGCAACGGCGGGCTCGCGCACGATTGCATCGAGCGAGCAGAGCGCACCGATACGTAGGCCGTGCTGCGGATCGAAACGGATGCTGCGCAACGCGGTAATCGAACGAAGGCCGACGACGACGCGAGGAGCGAAAAGCCCGAGCTTCATATTTGCATAGAGATCGGTCCCACCGGCAACGGGGAGTGCGTCGTCGCCGTGCTCGCCGAGCAATGTCACCGCCTCGTCGACCGAACGAGCGGGCTGGAATTCAAAGGCAGGGAGACGCAACATGACGGAGTTCCTTATGTCGTTTTCATGGCGATGGGAGCCCGCAGGCGCAGCGGACCGGCCGTCCCGTCGAGCGCTTGCAGCACGCGCTCGGGGGTGATCGGTGTGGCGTAGATACGCCGCCCAATAGCATCGGCAACGGCATTGGCGATTGCGGGAATGACGGGATTCAGTGGGCCCTCGCCGGCCTCTTTCGCGCCGTACGGGCCTTCAAGTTCTTTGGTTTCGATAACGATTGCGTCAATGCGCGGCGTATCGAGAATCGTCGGCGTCTTGTAATCGAGTAAATTGGGAATGCGGTGGAGATCGTTGCGAAAAGCCGACTCCTCCATTAGCGCTTCGCCCATCCCCATGTAGGCGCTGCCCTCGATCTGGCCCTCGACGATCCGAGGATTGAGCGCGCGCCCGCAATCGTGCGCTAAGACGATGCGTTCGACGCGAACTTCACCGGTCTCAAAATCGACCTCTACTTCGGCAACGCACGCGCTGTACGAATACGCCGGCGACGGCCCGACCCCCGAGCCTTTGAAATCGCCGTGAAGATCGGCGGGCGGCGTATAGGAACCGACGCCCGCGAGCGTTCCGAAGCGCGCCTCGGTAGCGCGCGCCGCGTCGATGAACGAAAGCGCGCGATCGGGATTTTTGCGATCGAAGACGCGACCGTTCTCAAATGCGCAGCGTTCCGGTGCGATGCCGAGCTCCGCACCGGCGACGACCGCGATCCGTTCGCGCACGTCGAGGGCGGCACTTCGCGCCGCGTTGCCTGCCATAAACGTTACGCGGCTGGAATAGGAGCCGAGATCGACCGGCGTCAGATCGGTATCGCCGGAGCAAACGCTCACGTCGAGCACGTCGACTCCCAGCGCTTCGGCAACGATGACGGCAAGCATATTTTGCGATCCCTGACCGCAGTCGCTCGTGCCGCAAAAAATGGTGACGCCGCCGCCGCGATCGACCTTTACGATCGCACCGGAGTGCGGCATGGGGTTCCAGTAAATCGGCAGCCCGGCGCCGCAGAGATACGCACTCGCCGCAAGGCCGATCCCGCGGCCGGGAGCGAGTTTTCCGTGCTTGTCGCTAAAGCCGGTGCGTTCGGAGACGGCGCTTAATGCTTCGCGCAGCCCGCAACTCGTGACGCGCAGATGGTTGACCGTTCGTGAATAGGGGTCGATGGCGATAGCGGCGCGGTAGGCACCGGCGTCGAGACCGAGTTCCTTCGCTATTTCGTCGAGTTGCGATTCGAACGCATAGCGAGGTTGCGTCGTGCCGTGACCGCGTTTGGGCCCGCAGGGCGGCTTGTTGGTATAAACGCGACAGCCGTCGAAGGCATACGCACCCATTTTATAGGTAACGGGGAGCAGAGCGCCGGTGTAGTAGGTGGTCGCAACACCATACGAACCATAGGCGCCGCCGTCGAGCCAGGTCTGCACGCGGCAAGCGGAGATGCTGCCATCGGCCCTGATTCCCGTCCGTAGGTGGATGCGTACCGGGTGGCGGCCACGATGGGTGTAGAAAACCTCTTCGCGCGAGAGCGTAAATTTTACCGGGCGTCCGGTCTTCCGAGAAAAATATGCCGCGGCGAGTTCGTGCGCGACCGGCTCGGTCTTTCCGCCAAAACCTCCGCCGACCGGCGGCGCGATAATACGAATGCGGCTCGCCGGAAGTTCGAGCACCGCAGAAGCGACGCGATGCAGATAATGCGGCGTCTGGGTCGACGACCAGAGCGTGAGTTTGCCGTCGGCTCCACAGCTTGCAACCGCTGAATGCTCCTCCAACGCCGCATGCGTATTCCCTTCGAAGAAATACTCGTCATCGAAAATACGCGTTGCATCGGCAAACCCGGCATCGAGATCGCCGAACGTGAGATGAACCTCTTTATGAACGTTGTTGTCGCGACGCGAATCGGGATGAATCTTCTCCCCGTTACCGTCGACATCGAGCAAAGCGGCGTCGATCGACATCACCGACGGGAGCACTTCGTAGCGGATATCGACGAGCGCTGCGGCCGTTTGCGCGGTGAGTTCGTCCTCGGCGACGATACCCGCGACCGGTTCGCCGACGTACCGCACCTTATCGATTGCGAAGACCGTCTCATCTTGCGCGGATGGAAGAATGCCGTACCGTATCGGGAGATCGCTCCCGATCGCGATCGCGACGACGCCGGGAATGCGAAGCGCGCGTGCGTAGTCGATGGAGAGAATGCGCGCGTGTGCGTGCGGGCTCCGCAGCAATTTCCCGAAGAGCATCCGCGGTAGGGCCATATCGTCGGCGAAGATTGCGGCACCGGTTACTTTTGCATAGCCGTCGATGCGTGGAAGCGGCGCGCCGACGACGTGTGACCCGGAGTGCGAAGCACCGTTCTTACCCATCGATGCTTGCACGCATCCGTCGGCCCGCGAGCGCGACGGCCTCGACGATCTTCGTATACCCGGTGCAGCGGCAGAGATGTCCGGCGAGAGCGTCGCGAATCTCCGCTTCGCTCGGCTCCAGGTTCTTCTCTAACAAGTGGACGGCGGCGTTGAGAAACCCTGGGGTACAATACCCGCACTGCGCGGCCCCGAGCTCGAGAAACGCGCGCTGAACCGGGTGTAGCGTGCCGTCGACCGCGAGCCCCTCCACCGTTTCGACGCTGCGACCGATTGCCTCGGCTGCGAGCGTGAGGCACGAAAGAACGGGGGTCCCGTCGACGATGACGGTGCACGCACCGCATTGCCCGAGTTCGCAACCGTGTTTGGTGCCGGTCAAGCGCAATTCTTCGCGAAGCACCTCGAGCAAGGTTGCATGGGGATGAAAAGCCAGCGTGGCGTCACGCCCATTCACGCGCAGCGTCGCTAATATTTTCGATGGAGCGATCGACATGGTCGTTCCTCACCTCGTGCACGTGCAGCTCGCAACGGATGACGCGCATCGCTAAACGATAAGGAAGGGTTGCTATCGGCACCGAGTAACTCCTTTCGGCGATGTACGTGAAAATCGTTAGCCAATCCTCAAATAGAAATGACGAATAACATAAAGCAAATAAATGCTTGATATTCTTTCGCATATCGTGCGCCTTCAAAGCGATCGGCACGAAGTCGTTCTCGCGACGCTCGTCGGCGTGCGCGGCTCCTCGGCGCGCGATCCGGGCGCAGCGTTCGCCGTCAGCGACGACGGGGAGCTCGTCGGCGCCATCGGCGGCGGCTGCGTGGAGGCGGGGTTGGTGGAAGAGGCGCACGGCGTTCTGCGCGACGGGCTAGCGCGCAGCATTACGTACGGCCTTTCAGATCGCGAAGCGGTGGATATCGGGCTTGCGTGCGGCGGCGAATTAACGATCTTTCTCGATCGACTCAAACCCGACTATTGCGCGGAGATGGAACGAACGAGCGAGGATCTGCTCGCACACGCGCTGCGACTCGACGGCGGCGCGACCGGTGCGCGCATGGCGATCTATCCGGAACGCTGCTACGGAACCCTGGGTGACGCCGCGCTCGAAGCTGCGACGGCGAGCTTCGTGCGCGATTCTCCGCTGCGCTTAGCCGCGCAGATCGATATTGAAGGCGCGAGTGTATTCATCGCTCCGAAACGCATCGCGCCGCACATGTATGTGTTCGGCGCTCTGGATTTTGCCGCAGCGACGATCGACGCCGCGCATCTCCTCGGGTACACCGTAACGCTCTGCGACGCTCGTGCCGCCTTTGCAACGACGGCGCGCTTTCCAAATGCCGATCGCATCGTCGTTGCGTGGCCGCATGAGTTTCTTGCCGCCGCGCCGATCGACGAACGAACCGCAATCGTCTCGTTCACGCACGACGAGAAGTTCGACGTGCCGTTGCTGCTGGCGGCGGTGCGCTCGCGCGCCGGCTACGTCGGCGCGGTCGGTAGTCGCGCGACGCATGCGCGGCGTGCCGCAGCGTTGCGTCAAGCGGGAATGACGGAGACGGAAATATCGAGGATACGCGCGCCG
>JAKBCP010000038.1 GCA_021807645.1 bacterium | reverse complement strand
TTCCGATCTGTTTCCGGAAAGATCGATGCCACGACGGTTCGCAAGGCGTTGGCAGTGATGCAACGTGAGCTTGAGCTTTTGCGGACGTGGGAGAGCGCCGGTATCGACGCACTTTTTCGGCGCGTCGCCCAGGCGATGGAATTAAAGGTGCGCGACCTCACGCGCCCATTCTACGTCGCGGTGACGGGAAGCCCGACCTCCGTACCGCTCTACGACGCGATGGAGATTCTCGGGCGCGATATCGTGCGCGAGCGCTTGCGGCACGCATTAGAGATGCTCGGCGCACCGTCGAAACGCGAGCAAGAAGAGTGGAAGCATATCGGAGCTGCAACCGCGGAGATCTCGGCGTGAACGCACGAGCGATCCTTCTTGCAGCGGGAAAGGGTACGCGCATGAAGAGCGCGCGGCCGAAGGTTCTGCATGAGTTGTGCGGACGGCCGATGCTCTGGTTTGCGCTCGCGGCGCTTCGCGGCGCGGGCATCGAAGAGATCGTCGTGGTGACGAACGAGGAGCTCGACCCGCACGTGCGCGCGATGAACGTTCGCACCGTGATTCAAAGCGAGCAACTCGGCACCGGGCACGCCGTCCAAGTCGCGTTAGCGGCGATGGAGCCGCGGCCGGAGGCGCGCGTGCTCGTTACCAACGGCGATATGCCGCTCGTACGCGCCGAAACGCTCGCAGCCGTTCTCGCCGCCGGCAATGAAGGCGAGGTCTCGCTCGTGACCGCGCGGATGCCGCTGCCGTCGAATTTCGGTCGGGTCGTCCGTTCGGGAAATCGCGTCACGCGGATCGTCGAAGTGCGCGATGCAAGCGAGAGCGAGCGTGCCATCGACGAGATGAACGCGGGCATATATGCGTTTCCGGAGGGGCGCCTTCGCGAGGCGATCTCGCGTTTGCGGAACGAGAATGCGCAGGGCGAGTACTACTTGACCGACGCGATCGCGTTCTTTGCCGAGTCGGGGCGCGCCGCCGTTCCGCTCCTCTCCGAGGATTTCGAAGAGGTTCTCGGCGTCAACGATCGCAGCGAGCTGGCGCGCGCGCGTGCCGCGTTGAACGACCGTCTTTGTCGGCAGCACATGCTCGCGGGAGTCACGATTATCGACCCGAGGACGACCTACCTCGAGCCCGAGTTGAGCATCGGGGCGGATACCGTCATCTATCCGGGTACCACGATCTCGATGCTATCGAGCATCGGCGCCCGTTGTACGATCGGGCCGCATGCGAGAATTTCCGCGGCCTGCATCGGCGACGATGTGACCGTTCGCGAGAGCGTCGTCGTCGAAAGCGAGATCGGTAGCGGCTCGACGGTCGGGCCATTCGCGCACGTGCGCGGGCACGCCGTTCTCGTCGGCGAGAATCGCGTCGGAAACTTCGTCGAAATTAAAAACTCGCGCTACGAGCGCGGGGCGAAATCCGCGCATCTCTCCTATATCGGCGACGCGGAGATCGGAGAAGAGAGCAACATCGGGGCCGGAACGATCACCTGCAATTATGACGGGAAAGCCAAGCATCGCACGACGATCGGCAAGCGGGTTTCGATCGGCTCGAACACCTCGATCGTTGCCCCGCGCACGATCGGCGACGGAGCATTGACGGGTGCCGGCAGCGTGGTAACCAAAGATATCGAACCGGGCGGTCGAGTTGCGGGGAACCCCGCGCGACCACTACCTTAGGCGTCGAGCGCGCCTTCACCGATGAGGCGCTCGCCGAGCTCGCGGATTCCGGCGAAGAGAATGCGTACGTCTTCCTCGGTCGTCCGATGGTTGACGAAACAGGCGCGGAGCGCTCGTTTCCCGCCGATGCTCGTCGAGGAGAGAACGGCAACCCCGCTCTCCTGAATTCGAATCACCAACTCGTCATTTACAGCATCGAGGGCGGATTCACCGAGTTCGGCGGGGCGATAGCGAAAGCAGACGACGTTTAGTTGTACCGGAGCGAGCAGTTCGAAACGGGAATCCGCATCGATCTCCGCGCCGAGCGCGCGTGCCTGTTCGACGTTGCGTTCGATTGCAGCGGCGATTCGATCGCTCCCCTGCTCTTTCAACGTAAACCACACCTTGAGCGCCCGGAAAGAACGGGAGAGCTCGGGGGTATAGTCGGTGAACCAGGGAGTCGCACTCGCGAGCCCACGCGTCATACGCGTTAAGTAGGGACCCTCGGAGGCGAAGGTTGCGCGATGCGCCTCGCCGTCGCGAACGAGCACGCAGCCGACATCGTACGGCGCGTGTGCCCACTTGTGAAAATCGAAGGCGATCGAATCGGCGCGCTCGATGCCGCGCAGCCGTCCGCGAAGACTGTCGGAGAGAATCGCGAGCGCGCCGAATGCGCCGTCGACGTGAAGGTGGCAGCCCTCGTCGCGTGCGATCGAAGCGAGCTCATCGAGCGGATCGATCGCTCCGACATCGACCGTTCCGGCATTGGCGACGATCAGGAATGGGTGCGCACCTACCGCGCGATCCTCGGCGATCGCCGCTCGAAGCGCCACGGTGTCGATTCTTTGGTGCGTATCGGTGGGAAGAATGCGGAGCGCCTCGCTGCCGATTCCGGCGATCTCGAATGCCCGGCGAACGCAACCGTGGGTCGCGGCCGATGCATACCCGGTGATGCGGGCGCGTTGCGGGTCGATGCCGCGTTCGCGCACCTCACCACCCAAAGCACGCGTTCGTGCGACGAGGACGCCGATGAGGTTCGCCTCGGATGCGCCGGTGGTGAGGACGCCCGATGATTCAGGCGGGAAGGCGAAAAGATCGCGCGACCACGCGACGACCTGACGCTCGACGTAAACCGCTCCGTGGTTGCGTCCGCCGACGTTGGAGTTCATCGTTGCAGCGAGCATCTCGGCGATCGCCCCGCTCGGCGTCCCGGTGCCCTGCACCCAGCCGAAAAATCGCGGATGAATATTCCCCCCGGTGTACGGGAGAATGTTCTCTACGAATGTTTGGTACACATCGGCGAAGTCGCTCGGCGCGCTTGGAAGCGGTTCGCGCAGCCGCTCCTTCGCGCTATCGGGCATCTCTTGCCACGCGGGGCGCTCGCGTACATCGCGGAGAAAATCGACGGCGTCGTCGAGCGCGCGATGGGCCGCCGCGCGAAACGCCTCCCAATCACGCGGGTCGAGCATGTTGCCGATCGATCAAGCGTTCGAATGCGCGAAATATTTTTGGAACGTGCTCGTATTTATAACCGAAAATCTCGCGGTCGTCGGTAAGATGAACGATGATCGCGGGGTCAGCCTCGAAAAACAGCAACTTTCCGTCCCGGTCGATCGAACAATCGAACCCGACGTACTCAAGAGCCAACGATTCGGTGAGTCGCTCGAGGGCGCTCGCCGCCGTCGCGGGGAAAACCGCGCGCCAGTCTTCGAGGAAGCGTCGCTCCTCGTCGCGCATCCACTGCTCGGCTTTCATCTCCGAACTGTAGTAATGCACCATCCAGTTCGAAGAAATGGCGAGATGATACGGAAAGATCTCGCCGGCGACGGCGACCAAACGATACTTCCGAAAATACCCGTCGGGGGAAGCATAATCGACCCACGGCGTGAGAAAGAAGCGCTCGCCCTCGGTTTCGTTGAGGTAAGCCTGTAACTCGCCTGAGCTGCCGACGAGGCGGGCGCCCTTGCCGGCGTGCGAATCGATCGGGCGAACGATGGTCGGGCGATCGATCGATTCACCTTGCAATGCCGGTCGCGCTCGCTCGACCGTTTCGGGAGCGTTGCAGCCCGCGATGTGCGAAGCGAGCCGCGCGCAACGAACCCGGTTGGTCTCGAGGACGCGTAGCGGATCGTTGAGAATCGGGCGGCCGAGCATCTTGGCGACGAGCTCGGCAAGCAAAAGCACCTCGACGTTCTCGCTCGATTCCCCGATTGCGTTGAAGAGCGCATCGTACTCCGGGAGCTGAAGAGCGGCGAGCTTTTCGGGCGTCGTCAGAAAAAGTTTGTGAAGCGTCGTCGTTTCGCGATCGACGAGATACTCGACCGGTGTATTGGCGAACCAGTCGCCCGGAGCGCAGAGTGCTAGAATCTTTCGCCGTTCTTGCGGCGCAATCGCGCTGAAGAGTTGCCGTACTGCGAGGGCGCGTTTCTGATGGGCGAGCGCTTTTGCGCGGTTCCCGAGTTGAAGCTCGAGTTCGTACATCGCTAAATGGGCGACGAGATTCTCTTCGTCGATCCCGAGTGCGAGGCGATACTGCGAACGCGCTCCCTCGAGATCGCCGACCGCATAGAGTTCGGCGCCGTAGCCGAGGCGTGCGGCGAGCAGGTGTGGGTCGAGATCAACGGCGCGTGCATACGACGTGCGGGCGCGCTCGCGATCTCCGAGCTCGGCAGCGATGAAACCTCGATTCGAAAAAATCTCGGCGACGGGCGGTGATTGCTCGCTCGCCGTATCGAGGACTGCGAGCGCTCCGCGGAGATCCCCGATCGAACGCAAGCGCAGCGCTTCCTGGTTGGCACGGCGAAGGTCGTCGCGCAGAGATGTCTGGTTCGCCCCGCTGCCGGGAACGTCGTGCATCGGAGGCTGCATGACGAGCATCTTTTTCGGGAGTGCCCCCGCGCTCCTGGCAAGCATCGGCATTCGACTGCCGTCCGCTCGGAGAGCGTGCGGAATCGATGTTGCCCCGATCGACGCGATGCCGTTGCTTCGGGCAGCGGTCGCTGCTATTCGCGAGGGACCCGAGGCAGTCGTCCGCGCGTATGCCGAACGTGCGTCGGAGGAATGCGCGCCCGGTGAGAATACGCTGCTCTTCGTTCCGGCCGGAGATGAATTGCGTTGCCGTCAATGCTATGGGGCCGATGTCGAATATACGATCGATATGCACGTGCGTTCGAACGATGCCGAGGCGCTCGTTGCAAAAGCCTGGGCGGCAAGGCACGCGATATTCGCATCGCCCGAATCGCCGCCCTTATTGCCGACCGAGCGAAGCGCCTGCGCGGTTCCGCTGCTCGATCGCGGCTCTCCGGTCGCGGTGCTCTACCTCGGATTCGTGCAGCATCTCCCGCACGATGTGCTCGAAAGGCGCTGTGCACTCGCCGCCGAGATCGCCGCTCCCTTTGCCTTGGCCTGCGAACGCGAACGAGAGCGCACCCGCAGCCTTTACGACGGGCTCACCGGGCTGCTGACGCCGCGGGCCTTCCGCGACCGGCTCGCAACCGCTCTGGCTGAAAACGGCGATGGCGGTAAAGTCGCGCTGTGGTTCGTCGATACCGATCGTTTCAAAGAGGTGAACGACACCTTCGGGCATGCAATCGGCGATCGCGTATTGCAGCAGATGGCCGAGTTATTGCGCGTGCATGCCGTCGCGCGAACCGATTTCGTCGCGCGCAACGGCGGCGATGAGTTTTGCGCGGCTCTCGTCGGTATTCCCAAGACGCTTGCCGTGGAGCGGGCGCAGGAATTTTGCGATGCGGTGCGCGCGCATGACTTCGGGATTCCGTTACGCGTCACTGCGAGTATCGGCGTAGCCGCGTATCCATTCGATGCGCGAACCGCGGCGGCGCTGCTCGAACAGGCCGACCGCGCGATGTACGCCGGGAAGAATGCCGGCCGGGACCGCGTGAGCTTTGCCGTCGAGGGCCGAGAAACGGCGCTCTATCGGTAATCTCGCAGCGAAAAAGAACGCGCTCCGAGGCGGTACGGGATACCCGGCGAATGCCCCGCCCTATGTCGTTGAGCTCCCGGATCGTGCGGATCGCCGTGACGTGCTTCCTTCTCGCGCTGGTTCTTGCGCCGCACGCGGTTTTCGCTCGCGAGTATCGCCCCGACGCGCTCGACAAACAACTCAATGCGGTCGCCGACGGCCGCCTCCTCGCGATGCCGATTCAGCGCCTGCTCGATCCGCAGCGCAGCGCGGCGGCCCATCGGCTCCTGCGATGGCGGCTCCCGTTCTGGATCATCGCAACGGCAGCGGAGTTCTTCGCGCTGTTCTACCTCTGGAATTCGGGGAACGCCGCGCGCTTGCGCGATCTCCTGCGGCGGACGATTCGCGGTGATGCCGTCGCCGAGTTTGCGATGGGAGCGAGCATCGTCCTCGTATTTCGTTTCGCCGGACTCATTCCGAATTACGCACAATATCGGCTCGATCGCGATCTCGGTCGCTCGGAGGTACTCGGTGCGCAGTGGCTGTGGATCTGGCTGCTGGGAACGATTACCGCGATGCTCGTGGGGGGCGCGTTGCTCGCCGTCGTTTTCCGCCTGCTCGCGCGAACGAAGCGCTGGTACCTCCCGACCGCAGCGATTCTTGCGATCGCGGCATACGTCGGCAGTATGCTCTATCCGGTTATCGTGGTCCCGGTTCTCTGGCCCCATCACGAGCGATCGGTCCAATTAGCGAGCGAGAATCGCGCGCTCGCCGCATCGTTCGGCCTCGGGGAGATTCCGGTGCGGGTCGCGCAAGCCGATTACGCCGGGCTCTCGGAGCGCATCGTCGCCGTCGGAATCTTTACGACCCGCCAAATTCTCGCATCGCTGTCGATAGAACGGGCCTATTCTTTCCGCGAACGCGCCTTTCTGCTCGCGCGGGTCGATGCGATGCTCGCCGCGCGACTTCCGGTACGCCGTACGACGATCGATCTGCTGCTCGTCTTGCTCGGTGTCTCGGTCGCGGTCGTCCTCTCCGAGCGCTTGGGGGTCCGTCGGGACGACGATCCGCTCGCCCGCGTCGCGCTGCTCGCCGCACTCCTCGTGCTTGCGTACGCGGCGATCGCTCCGGTCGATCTCGCGATGCGGCGTTCGGCAGTCTACGCCTCCGACGCGGCGGCAGTAGCCATGACGCACGACCCGGCTGCAGCAGTACGCGCCTTGGTCCGGCAGGGCGATCATCGGGTCGAGGGGCTCTGCCCGAGCGCCGCGGCGCTCCTCTTCGTCGATCCGCACCCGCCGCTCGGCGCCCGGATCGCACGCATCGAGGGTCGCCCCGACCCCTGCCGATAGCGCTCGCGTGCCTAAGCGGCGAGGACGACTCCGCCGGTAACGCGCGTCCCCAAGTGCTGCTCGGTCAAGAGCTCGATGACCGCTGCATGCGCGATGCGACCATCGCAGATCTCGGCGACGCCGATGCCGCCGCGTACGCCGCGTGCCGCCGCGCGCATCGTCGCGCGGATGTCGGGTGCGAAGCAGATCG
>JAKBCP010000037.1 GCA_021807645.1 bacterium | reverse complement strand
ATGCGCTTCTCGGTCGCCGATTCTCTGGTCGCCGTCGGCGTCTCCGGCTATCTCGCGCTTCATTTCGGCGAGAGCGCCGATTATTGGCTGGTGCACGACGCGCGTTTCGTGATCGGCTTCCGTTCGTTCGGTCTGCAAGTCTCGCAGCTCACCATCTGGCTCGCGTTCCAAGACGTCGCCGCGCCGGCGACGCTACCGGCGGCCGATTTCGCGCCGAGCCCGTCGCCGAGCCCGGCACATGGGAATCGCTAGCGGCGGGTAACCGCGAGAACCGGCGTCTTGCCGGCGATGATCGAGACGCGCAACTGCTGGTGCGGCTTCACGCTGGAGAAGCTCGCGCTGCCCGTGGCGGTCAGCGTGGTCTCCATCCCGTTGGGGAGCAGCACGACGGCGTGCCGGGCATCTTTAACTGCCTCGACCTGGACGACATAGGTGCCGTCGGGGACGAGCGAGGCGCTGACCGTGGCGGCCGAGGCGAGGCTCGGGGCGATCAGGGCGCTGAGCAAAACGGCGCCGAGAGGACGGCGTACGGTTGAAACGGACATCTGGGTTCCTTACGATAGATAGAGGGGATGCCTCCGCATAATCCGCCTTCGCAACCCCTCTGGCTACGACGTTCCGCAGAATCCTTCATGAAGATTACCGTATCTTTACAAATGATAGAGCGATTCTGCGGAACAATGCGCCCTCGCCCCTCGTAGAGGGCGGGTGATGAATCAAAGCAATCGTTTCCTTGCGATGCTCCTCGCGCTCGTTGCTATAGGGAGCACGCTCGTCGGCGCGCTCCCGGCGCGAGCTGCAACCCCTTCCGCAAGCGCCTACTACGAGGCGGCGATCGCCGCGATGCAGCGCCTCCCCGAGCCGCCGGCCGCGACCTTCACCACGACGTTCCATTCCAACGGGCTCTCCTTCTCGCTCGGTCCGCTCACGAACGGCAGCACGGCGATCTACGTGACCTGGGGCGGCAATATCGCGGAGCTGGGTCAGCAACGTTATCGCACCTGGATGCGGGCGCACGGAGATCGCACGCTCAACGTCGATGCGAAGGGGAAGCGCTACTACAGCACCTCGCCGGTCTTCGTTCCGACCTGGCCCGGCGCATACGATTTCCTACGCTACGGTTGGGACGGCAAGCCGGCTACGAGCAAAGCGTTGCATCCGATCGCGACACCGCCGCCCGGGCTCAAAACGATTGCGGTCGTCTCCGCGATCAGCCCCGGCGCCTACCGCATCGACGACCGAGGAGCAGCGCTCTGCCCCGACGGTTCGCCCGGCCATGCGCTCCACCTTACCGCGCTCTACGATCCCTCCGTTCACACGCTCAGTCGCGTCGTCATCGATACCAAGACGATGCGCATCTGCTCGCTCCGTTTCAATATCTTCGAAACGATCGTCGCCGTCTCACTCGGGGGATACGTGCAGATGAATTTCGGCGATGTCGGAAACTATTGGGTCGTTCGTTCGTCGAAGATCGAAATTGCGATCCACACTTTCGGGATTCAAGTCAAACACGGCGACGCAACGATCGCCTATACCGCGATGAAGTTCCCGCAATCGATTCCGCTCTCGATGGTGACGCCGCCGAAACCGAGCCCCTCACCTTCTCCCGGCGCCTCACTCGGCGCATCGCCCACAGCATCGCCATAGTCGCCGCGAGCGCAGGGCGTGCTCGCGCACGCCCTCAAACCAGGCGCTCGTGCGTGCGGCGCTTCCAGAAGAACTCGTAGTAGCCGAATTGCAGCGCGAGTACGACGCAGAACGAGAGCGCGTACCCCATCCAGATGCCGTCGATGCCGAAGCGCTGCATCAGCAAATAGGCCGCCGGCACTTCGACGAGCCAGATCGAGGCGATGCCGTTCAACATCGGTACGATGACGTCGCCCGACGATCGCACGACGCCGGAGATAACGCTCGAATTACCAAAGAACACGTAGCTCCATAACGTGATCGCCAGCAACCCTGCGGCGATCTTCAAGGTCGGCATATCGGTGATGAACCACCCGAGAATATCGTGAGCGAAAATATAGCAGAGCACGACGAGAAACCCGACCACGATATAGTTGAGAACGACCGCCGCGCGTACGACGCTTCGCAGTCGATCCTCTCGCCGCGCGCCGATGCACTGCGCGCCGAAGATCGAGGCGGCGATCCCGAGCGAGACCGCCGGAAACTGCACGTAGCTCGCGACCTGATTGACCGCACCGTACGCCGCGGTCGCCGAGGCTCCGAACCGGTTGACAAAACTAATCACCGCGACTTCGGCCAACGCAAAAAGCACCACTTGGATGCCCGTTGGAATGCCGATGCGCAGAACCGTCCAGAAGATCTTCCAATCGACGATGAAATCGCGGAGCATTTCCCGGTCGAGTTGCAGAGGATCGTTGCGCAAACGCAGGATCAGCAATAACCCGGCGAGCGCGAGGCTCTGTGCGATGATCGAGGCCACCGCGACGCTCACCACGCCGAGATGCGGCAACCCGAACCAGCCGAGAATGAAGGCCGGTGCGAGCACGATGCTCAGCAGCGTAGAAAAAGTCAGTGCGTAGAACGGCGTTTTCGCGTCGCCGACACCGCGCATCACCGTCGTGTAGGTAATGTAGGGAAAGAGCACCGGCGAAAACAGGAAGAGCACGCGAGCGTAGCGGTCGGAATCGTGGAGGATGCTCGTCGGTGTTCCAAGCGCTGCGAGGATGCTCGGAGAGAATATCTCGCCGAGCACGGCGACGACGACTCCCATCGCCAAGGTCGCGCCCAACACCGTTCCGGCGATTTTTTTGACCTTATGGATATCCTTCGCACCATGCGCCTGCCCGATCAGGACGGTGCTCCCGCTACCGATGCCGATGAGAAACGAGAACAGCGCGAAAATCAGCGGAAAGACCGCCGAGACTGCGGCGAGCGCCTGGACGCCGATCAACCGGCCGAGAAAGATGCTACCGAAGGTTCCCGATGCCGATTGCATGATGTTGCTCAGCATTAACGGAATGAGAAAAAGCACGAGGCTTTTCCACAGCGGTTTACTCTCGTCGAGCGGATCGAAGCCGCTGCGGCGCGCCGGCGCGCTCGTTGCCATTCGCCGTGCGTTCGCTGAGAATATCCGCAACCCCCTTCGGCAAAGGTGATCGCGGCGCGGGCGCGCATTATCGTCCCTATGCGGCTCGACAAATTTTTCAAAGTCGCCCGGCTGGCCAAGCGACGCAGCGAGGCGCACGAAGCCCTCGAGCACGGCCGCATTTTGCGCGACGGGAAGGCGTTAAAGCCCGGACAACGCGTCGCAGTCGGCGATACATTGGAGATTCATTACGTCAACCGCGTCGTTGTCGTGCGCGTGCTCGACGTTCCGTTGCGCGTCACGCCGGGGGTTCGGCCCAGTTCGCTTTACGAAGTCGTCGAGACGCGGCGCGAACAACCCGACGAGTGGATATAGACGCAACACCGTGAACGCGTCGCTCTCGACCGATGCAAAAGATGCGCTCGCGCGCGAGATGCCGGGCGACGCGCATTGTCGGCTCGCCCTGCTTGAAGCGCTCGTCGTTTACGGCGGCGTACGCGGGCGTTTCCACACCCAACGCAATGCCGTCGCCCGCCTCTTTTGGTCGCTGCTTCCCGACCGTAAATCGTTCGCCATCGAATCGCAGCCGGTCAAGCGCCTGCGCGGCGGCGTCGATTACAGCATTCGTATCCCCGACGAGTTGCTCGCGACCAAAGGCAAACCGCGACGTCGATGCGATCGCATCATGGAGGCGCGGGCCGCCTTCCTCGCAATCGGGTCGCTCGCCGCGGAGAGCGTCGGCTACCACCTCGAATTCACGCCGCATAATGCCGGCTTGGCCGCGCGCCTTGAATCGCTGCTCGCCGGCATCGGATATCCGCCGAAGCGCACGACACGAAAAGCGCGCGAGGTGCTCTATTACAAACACTCCGACACCATCGTCGAATTGCTGACGCTGTTAGGCGCCCATCGTACGGTGCTCGCGCTGGAAGATATTCGCGCGATGCGCGAGACGAAGAATCGCATTCACCGTCTGGTCAACACCGAAGCCGCTAATCTCGACCGGAGCGCGGGAGCTGCAGCGAGCCAACGTCGGCTCGTACTGGAGATCGCGCGCGAGCACGGGCTCAAATCCCTCTCCCCGGCGCTGCGCGAGATCGCGGAATTGCGACTCAAGTATCCCGAAGCCGCCCTGGCCGAACTCGGGGCACGCTGCGAGCCCCCGGTCTCCAAACCGACGGTTCAGAGCCGCTTTACGGCGTTGGCTCGCCGGTTGGGGCGCCTGCGCGGGGATGGCTTGGACGAATAAGGCGGCGAGGAAGGGGCGACCGCTTGCGACCCGGTAAAAGTACGGGTCAGCGGCTCGCCGCCTTCGCAGCGGGCGCTCTGGACGTGCTTTCTTTTACAACGGAGTAACGCATGCGCATCGGCATCAACGGCTTCGGCCGCATCGGACGGAATTTCACTAAAGCGCTGCTCGAGCGCCACCCGGAGATCGAAATCGTCGCCGTGAACGATCTCACCAGCGCCGCCGAATGCGCGCACCTCTTCAAACACGATAGCAACTACGGTACCTATCCGGGCAGCGTCTCCGCCTCGACCGGCGAGATGACCATCGACGGGCGCCGGATTTCCGTCATCGCCGAACGCGATCCGGCGAAGCTTCCCTGGAAGCAGCACGGAGTCGACGTCGTCATCGAATCGACCGGACTCTTCACCGATGCAGCGAAAGCGCGCGCCCATATCGACGGCGGCGGCGCGAAGAAAGTCATCATTTCGGCACCCGCGAAGGGCGAAGATATCACCGTCGTCCTCGGCGTCAACGAAAAATCCTACGACCCCGCGAAGCACCACGTCATCTCCAACGCATCGTGCACGACGAATTGCCTCGCAACGGCGGTCAAACCGATCGTCGACGGGCTGGGATGGGTGAAGGGCTTCATGACGACGGTCCACTCGTATACCAACGACCAAAATATCCTCGACGCGCCGCATAAGGATCTCCGTCGCGCTCGTAACGCAGCGACGAATATCGTGCCGACGAGCACCGGAGCGGCAAAGGCGCTCTACCTGACGATCCCCGAGATTCAAGGCACCTTTGACGGTTTCGCATTGCGCGTGCCGACGCCGACCGTCTCGATGATCTATCTCGTCGCTCAGGTAAAGAAGGCGACGACGAAGGACGAGCTCAACGCCCTTCTGCGCAAAGCGGCAAACGGCGAGCTCAAAGATTACGTACAGTTTTGCGAAGAAGAGCTCGTCTCGAGCGACTTTAAGAGATCGCCGTACAGTTCGATTATCGATTCGGGCCTCAATAACGCCAACGGGGATCTCATTCAGCTCGCCGCATGGTACGACAACGAATGGGGGTATTCGTGCAGACTCGCCGACCTGACGTCGCTGGTGCTGCATAGCCTGAAGGCCTAGCCTCATGTCCTTTGCGACGCTCGACGATCTCGACTGCAACGGAAAACGCGTCCTCCTGCGCGAGGACTTCAACGTCCCGCTCAAAGAGGGTGCGGTGCTCGATTACACGCGGCTCGATGCGGCTCTGCCGACGCTGCGCCGCTTGCAGGCTGCGGGCGCGCGCATCATCGTGCTCTCGCACCTCGGACGCCCGAAAGGAAAAGCTGACGAACGCTACTCGCTTCGCGTCGTTGCCGAAGCCCTCGCACGACGCCTCGGAGCGCCGGTCGCCTTCGCCGCCGATTGCATCGGCGAGCCCGCGCGATCCGCGGTCGCCGCGCTGAAGCCCGGCGAGATCGTCCTGCTTGAAAACCTCCGTTTCCACGCCGGCGAAGAAGCGAACGATCCGACGTTCGCGCGGGCGCTGGCAGAGAACGGCGACCTCTACGTGAACGATGCTTTCGGCACCGCGCATCGCGCGCACGCCTCGACCGAAGCGATCGCGCACCTGTTGCCCTGCGCCGCAGGGCCGTTGCTGGAATCGGAGATTCGCGCGCTCTCCGGCCTCCTCGGCTCGCCGAAGCGACCCTTCGTCTGCGCGATCGGCGGCGCGAAAGTCCGCGATAAAGTCGCGCTCTTCACGCACTTGATGGATCGCGTCGACGCATTTTGCGTGGGCGGTGGAATGGCGAACACCTTTCTCGCGGCGAAGGGCGTCGGCGTCGGCAAATCGTTGCGCGACGACGATCTCGACCCGGCGCGCGAGATTCTCGTCCGCGCCGATGGGAAGAACGTGCAGATTCACCTTCCCAAAGACGCCGTCATCGCACCGAACTTCGATGCCGACGATCGCTCGCACGTCGTCAAGATCGACGACGTCGGCGATGAGATGATCCTCGATATCGGCCCGGCGACCGCAAAGCTCTACTCCGACACGCTTTCGCACGCGAAGACCGTCGTCTTCAATGGGCCGATGGGCGTCTACGAGAAAGAGAGCTATCGCGCCGGAACGCGCGCGATCGGCGATGCGATCGCTCGCGCCACCAAACACGGCGCCTTCACCGTCGTCGGCGGCGGCGACGCGGCGGCCGCGGCGATGCTTCTCGGCTTCGCTAACCGCGTCTCGCACGTGAGCACGGGCGGTGGAGCGACGCTGGAGTTTCTTGAAGGGCGGACGCTTCCCGGTATCGCCGCGTTAGAGCGCGAATGAAGCCTCGTTCGCCGCTCTTCGTCGGCAATTGGAAAATGAATAAGAACGCGTCGCAGACGCGTTCCTTCGTTGAAGGGTTTCTTCCGCTCGCCGCGCAGCTTCCGCCCGGCGTCGGGATCGCGATCGCACCGCCCTTTACCGCCCTCGCCGCAGCGGCTGCGGCACTCGATTCCGAGCACCGCGTCGCCCTGGCCGCTCAAACCATGAGCGAATTCGCCGAAGGCGCCTATACCGGCGAGATCGCCGCATCGATGCTCGCGGAATTCAACGTCGCCTACGTGATTCTCGGGCACTCCGAACGCCGACTCCATCAACACGAGAGCGACGCGGCGATCGGCGCGAAGGTGCGCGCCGCACTCGCCGCCGGGATCACGCCGATCCTCGCCGTCGGCGAAAGCCTGGAAGTTCGCGAGGCCGGAAACGCCGTCGCGCACGTTCTCGGGCAAATACGGAGTGCGACTGGCGACCTCAGCGAGGAGCAGGCCGCGCGCATCGTTCTCGCCTACGAACCGATCTGGGCGATCGGCACCGGGAAGAATTGCGATCGCGAGAGCGCGCAGGAGATCGCCCGCGCCGCGCGCGCCGCG